>CAZKKR010000001.1:0-14855 GCA_964553605.1 uncultured Muribaculaceae bacterium
CCATAACCCTCAAAACAGACGCCAACCCACAAGTTATATTAAATAATTTATTTAAACACACAAATTTTCTAACAAACTATGGAATTATATTATTAATGTTAGATAACGGAATACCAAGAACGCTAGGATTAAAAAGTATAATATCAAAATATATCGACTTCCAAAAAGAAGTAATTATTAGAAGAACAAAATTTGAATTAAATAAAGCTGAAGCTAGAGTACATATATTAGAAGGTTTAAAAATAGCACTAGACAACATTGATGATTTTATAAAAATAATAAGAGAATCAGAAACAGATATAATTGCTAAAGAAGCCTTAACAACAAAATATAATTTAACAGAGATCCAAGCCGATGCAATATTAGAGTTGAAACTTAGAAGACTAACAGGCTTAGAAAGAGAAAAACTAGAAGCCGAATTAGCTGAATTATTAGAGAAAATAAAAGAATATAAAGAAATACTAGCCTCAGAAGAAAAAGTTTTAGGAATAATAAAAGAAGAACTAACGGAAATAAAAGATAGATATGCTGACGAAAGAAGAACACACATAGATATGACCGCAATTGAATATATTGAAGATGAATCACTAATACCTGTGGAAAACATCGTTGTAACCCTAACAAACAAAGGATACATTAAAAGAATGACAAGCGAGACATATAAAACTCAAAATAGAGGTGGAAAAGGTATTAAAGGAATGACCACAACTGAAGATGATTATGTGGAAAAACTTTTATCAATGACAACCCATGACTACATAATGTTCTTTAGTAATAAAGGAAAAGTATATAGAATGAAAGGTTATGAAATTCCACAATTCAGTAGACAATCAAAAGGCATACCAATAATAAATCTCCTTCCACTAGAAAAGGAAGAAGAAATAAAAGCAATGTTAAAAGTGGAACAAGAAGATGAATGTGATAATATAATCTTCTGTACACAAAAAGGTTTAGTAAAAAGGACAAAACTATCAGAATTTGATAGAATAAGAACAACTGGTAAACTAGCAATAACCTTAAAAGATGATGATGAATTACTAGCCGTAAAGAAAACAAACGGTAATAATGAAGTAATAATCGCAGCCTCAAACGGCAGAATGATAAGATTTAATGAGCAAGAAATAAGAATAATGGGTAGAAGTGCTGCCGGCGTAAAAGGTATCGAAATAGAAAAAGGAAAATGTGTAGGCCTAGAAACAGCTGTGGAAAACTCACAAATACTAGTAGTAACCGAAAAAGGGTATGGAAAACGAACAAACGTTTCAGAATATAGGATGACTCACCGTGGAAGCAAAGGAGTAAAAGCTCTAAACGTTACTGAAAAGAATGGAAATATTGTTTCATTTAAAATAGTTAATGGTGATGAAGACCTAATGATTATAACAGATAGTGGTATTATTATTAGATTATCCATAGATCAAGTTTCAACGACAGGAAGAGTAGCTCAAGGAGTAAGATTGATAAGATTAAATGACGAACAAAAGGTCAGTAATATTGCCATTTTAGATAAAGATGAAGAAGAAACATCACAAGAAGAAGTAACAGATAAAAAAGAAGAATAATTCTTCTTTTTTTATTTCATAAATATTTAGCAAGTTGAATGTTTCACGTGAAACATAGTTTTAAAAAAACAAAAGTGGAAAAAAAGTGAATGTCAATGTTTCACGTGAAACATTGACAAAAAATACTGATGAAATGTTAAACAGATAAAAAAAGAGTATTGTAAGTGAAACTACGTGTGAAAGAACAAAACTAATATATTAAATAAAAGCACAGTAGCTATAAAAAAAGATATGTTCCACGTGAAACATCAGTAAAAAAAACAAATATAAAAAATCCAGTAGAATAAAGAGTGTCAATGTTTCACGTGAAACATTGACTAAAGAAAAAAATGTGGATAAATAAAATAAATTAATAATGTTCCACATGAAATATAAGTAGAAAAGCGAAAAATGTAAAAAGCCAAATAACTGTCAATGTTCCACGTGAAACATTGGGCAATAACAGTAAATTAAACAAAAAAAGGCTAGAAAAACAACAAATTGGTCTAAGCAAAACACCTTTTTGCTTGAAAAAAAATAAAGGATATAGTATATTTACATTGGTACAACATTTATGGCTGAATCAGGTCAGAATCGGAAGATAGCAGCCTTAAGGTCCACTGAATGTGTGTACCTTTTTTTATAGGTGATAGAAAATGGAAAAGTATATAAATGAAATGCTAAAAGAAGCAAAAAAAAGTTTAAAAACAGATGACGTACCAGTTGGAGCAATTATTGTGGAAAAAGGGAAAATAATTGCTAAAGCCCACAACACAAGGGAAAAAACAAAGAAAATAACCGGACACGCAGAAATAAATGCTATAGAAAAAGCCGCTAAAAAGAAAAAAACATGGCATCTAGACGATTGCGAACTATATGTAACATTGAAACCATGTAAAATGTGTAATGAAATAATAAAAGAAACCAGAATTAAGAAAGTATACTACATATCAGAAAAAGATAAAGAAAACAAAAGTAGAGAAATAGAATTTATAAAAATTAAAAATGTGGAAAAACCCTCAGAAATGCTCAAAAACTTCTTCAAAAATAAAAGAAAATGATTAGATTATTTTCTTTTATTGTGCATAAATATGTTATAATTAAGAATGTTAGAGGTGTTAGAATGTATCAAGCATTATATCGAAAATATAGGCCAAAAACACTGGATGATGTATTTGGACAAGAAACAATTGTAAAAATAATTAAAAATTCAATTGAAATGGGCGAAATAAATCACGCATATCTGTTTTCAGGACCACGAGGAACAGGAAAAACAAGTATTGCTAAAATATTTGCCAAAATAGTAAACTGTGAAAATTTGAAAGATTGTATTCCATGCGAAAAATGCAAAAGTTGTATTGAAAAAAACAACAGCGACATTATTGAAATAGATGCAGCTTCAAACAATGGCGTTGACGAAATAAGAGAATTAAGAAATAAAGTAAATTTAGTACCAACATATGGCAAATACAAAATATATATAATTGATGAAGTTCATATGCTAACAGTTGGAGCCTTCAATGCTTTACTAAAAACACTTGAAGAACCGCCTGCACACGCAATTTTTATACTAGCAACAACAGATCCCCAAAAGATACCAGAAACAATACTTTCAAGATGTCAGAGGTTTGATTTTAAAAAAATAAGTAATAACGCAATTGTGGAAAACTTAAAAAAAATCTCCAAAAAAGAGAAAATAAAAATAGAAGAGCAAGCACTATATGAAATCGCCAGATTATCCGATGGTGGAATGCGTGATTCAATAGGAATGTTAGATCAAGCAAAAGCCTATAATAAAGAAAAAATAACCACGGATGATATTCATGACATAAATGGAACACTTAAAGACGAAGAAATAAGTGAATTAATTCTAAATATCGAAGAAAAAAATTTAGATAAAATTCTCGAAAAAACAGATGAATTTAACGAAAAAGGTAAAAATTTCACAAAACTTATAGAAGAAGTAATATATTTTGTACGAAATATGATTTTGTTCACCGAAGCACCACAATATTTTAAAAATAATAATCAAAACATTGAAATATATGAAAAAACAATGAAAAAAACAAACATAAAAAGACTGTTTAATTACATTGAAATACTAAATAAATATAGTACGGAAATGAAAAACACCAACAACACCAAACTAATGTTCGAGTTAGGGGTCATACAAATAGTATCAGACACAAAAGAAGAGCTAGTAGATATAAAAACGAAAACAGATAAGCAAGAAGAACGACTATCAGAAAAAGAAAAAACAAAGTTAGAAGAACCACTAACTTCAGAAGAGTCAAAAAAGGAAGAAGTAAAAGAAGCAAAAAAACCATTAGAAATTGAAAAAAAGAAAGATGACAAAAAATCTAAGGAAATAGAACATGTTCAAAATATCAGAATAAACAACACACTATCAAAATTTAACAAAAAAGCATTTCTAGAAGTAAAAAAAGAAATAGAAAAAGTAAATGAATTACTATTAAATCCAGATTACAGTCAAAGCGCGTCAATTTTACTGGATGGAAAGCTAAAAGCCGCAAGTGACGAGTATTTGATATTCGTATACAAAACAGAAAGAATCGCAAGCGTATTCAATGAAAACCTACTAAATATCGAAAAAGTAGTAGAAGAAACCCTTAATAAAAATTATAAATTAATCGCAACTGATGATGCTAAATGGGAACAAATAAAAGATGAATTTAATAACAAGAAAAAGAAATATATATATGAAGAAGAAGATTTTGATCTTCAAAAAATCCTAAAAAAAGAAAATGATGAAATAGAAATATCATTTGAAGATATAATAGAATATAAATAGAAAGAAGGAATAGAAATGAATATTCAAGCTATGATGAAACAAGCACAAAAACTACAAAAAGACATGATGAATTCAAAAAAAGAAATCGATGAAATGGAATTTACAGGGAAATCATCGTTTGTAACTGTAACAGTAAAAGGAACAAAAGAAATAAAAGAAGTAAAAATTGATCAAGAAAGTCTCGATCAAGAAGAAATTGAAATGTTAGAAGATATGATCCTAATCGCAACAAATGATGCACTAAAACAAGTAGATAAAATAACAGAAGAAAAAATGGGAAAATACACCCAAGGAATGCCAGGACTATTTTAATGAATTATCCAAGAACAATACTAAATTTAATAGAAAGCTTCAAAAAATTTCCGGGAATTGGTGAAAAGACAGCTGAAAGAATGGCGTTATCAACATTAGAAATGGAAGAGGAAAATTTAAATTTATTCAGCAAATCACTAAAAGATGTAAAAACAAAGATTAAAACATGTGAAAAATGTGGAAGTTTAACCGAAGAAGCTGAATGTGAGATATGCAAAGACAAAAGTCGCGATCACTCAATAATATGTGTAGTAGAAGAATGCAAAAATGTTATTTTATTTGAAAAAATAGGAAGTTTTAGAGGAATATATCACGTGCTAGGAGGACTAATTTCACCATTAGAAGACATAAATCCAGAGGATATCAGAATAAATGAATTAATAAAAAGAATTGAAAAAGAAAAAATAAAAGAAGTAATATTAGCCATAAAACCAAGTGTTGAAGGGGAAACAACAGCCTTATATATTCAAAAACTCTTAGAAGGAAAAAATGTAACAGTTTCCAAAATAGCTCATGGGATTCCAATGGGCGCCGAAATAGATTACATTGATCCATTAACTTTAGAAATGGCTATTGAAGACCGAAGACAAGTTTCATAAAAATAAAAAAAGATTTATATAATTTATAAGAGGTGTTTCATGCTGAGAAAATTATATAAATTTTTAAAAAAAATAATTATTAGTTTTTTCATATTATATGGTTATGATAGACTAGTTCCAACTAAGGTAATAATACCAATAAATATAATTACTGTCCTTTTAACCACATTTTTTAATGTCCCCATAATTGTCGCATTAATAATCATAAAACTAATTTTTTACTAGGAGGAGAAAAGCATGATAGAATCATATCAAGAAAAACAACCAATTGCTTATAGAATTCTAACAAACGCCATTTTAAATGACGAGTATTCTCATGCTTATCTTTTTGAAACAAATGGGTTTAATGAAAGTTTTACTTTTATAATGGGCTTTGTAAAATCTATTCTTTGTCCTGAAAAAAAATTAAAAGAAGAAAACTGTTTAAATTGTAACCAATGTGAAGTAATAGATTCTGGAAACTTTCCAGAAATAAAAATAATAAATCCTGACGGAATGTGGATAAAAAAAGAACAACTACAAGAACTCCAGAAAGAATTTAACGAAAAAGCCTTGATTGGAAATAAAAGAATATATATAATAAACCACGCTGAAAAACTTAATAAGCATTCAGCTAACTCAATTCTGAAATTTTTAGAAGAACCAGACAATGACCTTATAGCCATTTTAATAACAGATAATATCTCATCAATTCTAGAAACAATAAAATCTAGGTGTCAAATAATAAGACTAAAAGAAAATAAGATACTAAAAACAGATAATGAAATAGAAACAGTAAAAGAAAGAATAGGAAAAAACCACGAAGAACTAACAGAAGAAAACATTGAAACAAAAATAGAAAAGGTAATAGAATTCATAAATTATTACGAAAACAACCATTTAAATACATTGCTCTATATAAGTAAATTATGGAATCCATATATAAAAACAAAAGAAGATTTAATTGATGCCTTTGATGTAATGATTTTAT
The DNA here is from genome assembly GCA_964553605.1 of uncultured Muribaculaceae bacterium. Classification (GTDB taxonomy): domain Bacteria; phylum Bacillota_I; class Bacilli_A; order RF39; family UBA660; genus Coprosoma. The sequence continues at coordinate 6,235 of CAZKKR010000001.1, forward strand.
ACTATAAAGACATTATTAATCTAAAATTAAAAAAAGAAACAGACATATTTAATTTAAGTAAAGATATAGAAAAAATATTAGAAAAAAATAAAATTAACGATCTTTGTCAAAAACTAAACAAAATAATAGAAAAGAAAAAGTTAATAAAATATAATGTCAACACAAATTTACTAATCGATAAATTAATAATTGATTTGGAAGGAGGAATATAGATGAAAGAAGTAATCGGTGTTTCTTTTGATGAAAGCAAAATATATTATTTTGATCCAGATGGTCATAAAATAAAAGAAGGAGTTACAGTAATAGTCGAGACAGAACAAGGTATGCAGTTTGGAACTGTCAAAATTCCTCTAACAGAAATTTCCGAAAACAAAATAAAAGGAAAATTAAAAAAAGTTATAAGAATTGCTACAAAAAGAGATTATAACCAATATCAAAAAAATCAAAAAGAAGCTAACATAGCCAAAAATAAATGTCAAAAAATTGCCGATCAACAAGAATTAAACATGAAAATAATAGATGCAAGTTACACATTTGATAGAGATAAATTAGTATTTAGATTTTTGGCTGATAACCGTGTAGATTTTAGAGATTTAGCCAAAGAACTCGCAAAAATTTATAAAGTAAGAATTGAATTAAGACAAATAGGTGTTCGCGATAAAGCAAAAGAAGTAGGAGGATATGGACCATGTGGACGCAAATTATGCTGCGCCTCTTATCTAAAAGATCTAGACACTGTATCAATAAATATGGCTAAAAACCAAAATATTGCTCTTAATCCAACAAAAATAAATGGTGCTTGCGGAAGACTAATGTGCTGCCTAAAATTTGAAGATGACTGCTATACAGAATGCCGAAAAAAAATGAAAAAAATAGGTGATAAAATTAAAACCGAAAAAGGAGAAGGTATTATCCAAGGCTTAGACATACTAAGACAAAAGTACAAAGTAGATGTGCCAGAATATGGAATCATTGAGGTAGATAAAAAGTGAAAGCAACAAACTATTTACTAGGCTATGAAAACTTAAAAATTATTCAAGATACTGAAATGTTTAATTTTTCACTTGACTCAGTCTTATTACCAAATTTTATTACCATAAATAAAAATATAAATAAAATATTGGACATAGGTACAGGCAATGCACCTATTCCTTTAATATTAAGTACAAAAACAAAAGCTCATATTACTGGGGTAGAGATACAAAAAGATGTTGCCAAAATGGCCCAAGAATCAGTTAAAACAAATAACTTAGAAAAACAAATAACAATAATTAATGATGATATTAAGAAAAACACATTTGAAGCAGAAAGCTTTGATATAATAACATGTAATCCACCATATTTTGAAGTAAAAGATCAATCAAAATTTAATAAAAATGACTATAAGACAATAGCCCGACATGAAATAAATCTAACACTGGATGAATTACTTAAAATAGCCCGAAAAATTTTGAAAAATAATGGAATAATAGGCATTGTGCACAGACCAGAAAGATTATTAGATATATTAATAACAATGCGAAAATACAATATAGAACCAAAAAAAATAAGATTTGTTTATCCAAAAAAAGATAAAGAAGCAAATATCTTATTAATAGAAGGAAAGAAAAATGGAAACAAAGGGTTAAAGATACTGCCACCACTATATTCACATAATGCTGATGGAACATATACAGAAGAAATAAAAAAGTATTTTGAATAATGATTTGACATAAATGATAAAATAATATAAAATATCTCCGCGAAAGGAGCTGTTATTATGTACTTTGATAATGAAGAAAAAATAGTACAAGAAAACGAACGCAGATCAGAAAATATTGAAAGGAACATGGCCTTAAGTGATTCACAAACATTTGATATTTCTTTTTTCGATAGTAAAGAGTATGAACGCTTATTACTTGAAATGGCAAAGAGTAAAAAAATTACAGAGCATAATCCAGATTTAAAACTTGCTAGTAGAAATGAAATAGTAAGCGCCGGAAGAGAGTTTATAAGTAAAGTAACAGAAAATATAAACACCAAGATGCCATACATAAATGTCGAGGCAAACGACCATATAATTCAGGACTTTGCATATGAAACAGGGGACTTCGAAATAGATGATTGTAATTATTTAGACTATGCAAGATACGTTTTAAGAAAATCAAAAAAAATAGAAATAATCAAAATGCCGGTAACTTTCCTTGTGGGTGAAGAAAAAAATGGATGGCAATCTACCTTTGCTCATAAATTTGATAAAGTAAGCACAAAATTATTAAGAAAAATTCCTTTTGTGTGTTGTGGAATTGAACTTCAAAATGAAAATACAGAATTAAGTTTTAAAACACTAGTACACGAATACACTCACGCCTTAGTAAATAGACATAAAGGAATAATCGAAAACTATGCTCATAACGAATTACTTTCAATCTTTATGGAATTAGTTGCTGCTTACGAAAAAGAAGAAAACCCAATGTTAATAGAATGTGCCATTACCGAAAGACTAGAAGATATAAGAGATGCTATGCTTTTAGAAAAATGCGAAAGTTTACAAGGCTTTATAGCAGACACAAAATCAATATATATTGATTCCGCACTATATGCTATGGACTTATTTGAAATGTATAAAAGTGCAACCAACAAAGGTAAAAAAGCTATATTAAATGAAATAAAGAAAACATTATCCGGAGAAAGATTATTAGAAGAGACGTTGTCAAAATTAGACGCCAGTGAAGAACGAGGCAGCCAAATTATGCGCGCCAAAGTAAAGACATACTTAAACTAAGACAACACAAGTTGTCTTTTTTTAAAAATAAGGAGCTGATAAAATGATTTATAATAATGAAGAAATGATAAATAAAACAAACGAACATATAATAACGGAGATGAGAAGAGAACTTGCAATAGGCAATTATAAAGGATTTGATTTTTCCTTTGCAAGAAGTAAAGAATATGAAAGATTACTACTAGACATGACAAGAAGCAAACAAATTAAAAGCTATAATCGTGGTTTAAAAAGCGAAACAATGGCTGAAATAAATAGAAAAGGACAAGCTTTTATTAGTAGTATAACGGAAGGAATAAATACCAAAGTCCCATACATAGATATAGATCCAAGAGACGAATCACTTGAAATCCAATTTTATGAAATTGAAGGCGAAAACACCTTAAACAACACCAATTATCTTGATTTTATGAATTTTGTTTTAAAAAAATCCAAAAGAATAGATGTTGCCAAAATTGAACCAAAATATAGTATTAAAAGCAGAAATAACGGTTGGAGTGCAGGATATTTACCATACAAAGAAAATATTGATTTAAAAATTTTAAGAAAAACACCATATATATGTCTTGGAATAGGAATGGAAAATCAAGGAGATGAAATAAGTTTCTCAGTATTAGTACACGAATACACCCATGCCTTAGTAAATAGACATAAAGGAATAATTGAAAACTGTGCACATAATGAATTGCTCTCAATTTTCCTAGAGTTATTAGCTGTTCATGAACAAGAACCAAGTGGAAAATTATTAAATGTCGCACTTACCGCGAGATTAGAAGGGATAAGAGAAAGTGTACTTAGATTAAATCTTGAAAAGCAGCTTGGCTTTGTTGAAGACTATAAGGCTGTATATATTGACTCAACAATCTATGCCATGGACTTGCTCGACATGTATATACATACATCAATCAATGGAAAAAAAGCCATATTAAACGAAATAAAGAAAACTTTAGCTGGTGATAGAACTCTAGAAGACACACTAGAAAAACTGGGAGCTAGCGAAGAACGAGGCAGCCAGATTATGCGTACTCAAGTTAAAACACTATTAAAATAAGACAACAACAGTTGTCTTTTTTTAGAAAAAAAATTATAATGAAAAAGGTGATAACATGAAAACACAAAAGAGTTATGATAAAAATCCTACACTATATATTGTACCTACACCAATCGGTAATTTAGAAGACATTACTTTAAGAGCTCTAAATATCTTAAAAGAAGTAGAAGTTATTTTTGCTGAAGATACTAGAACTACAAAACCACTTTTAAATTATTATAATATAAACAAAAAATTACTAGCAAGTCATTTATATAATGAAGATAAAATGATAACTAAAGAGTTAGAATATTTAAAAAATCAAAAAGATATAGCGGTAGTTAGCGACGCTGGCACGCCAGTTATAAGTGATCCTGGATATATATTAGTGAAAGAAGCAATAAAGGAAGGATATAATGTCGTTTGTCTTCCAGGAGCTACAGCCATAATACCAGCAGTAGTTACTTCTGGCCTCGCCGGAGGACCATTTACTTTCTATGGTTTTTTAAACAGTAAAGAAAGTAAAAGAAAAAAAGAATTAGAAACATTAAAAAATCATAAATATCCAATTGTCTTTTATGAAGCCCCTCATCGAATAACCAAAACCCTAGAAAACATAAAAGAAATATTTGGAAACAGAAATATAGCTATTGCAAGAGAAATAAGTAAAAAATATGAAGAAATAATTAGAGACAATGTAGAAAACATCATTAAAGAAAATTTAAACCTAAAAGGAGAAATCGTTTTAATAGTTGAAGGTAATAATGAAAACATCAATTATGATTATTTACCAATAATTGATCACATAAATCTATATATTGAAGAAGGATTAATACCAAAAGAAGCAATAAAAAAAGTTGCTAAAGAAAGAAACCTTCCAAAAAGCGAAGTATATAATGAATACTTAAAACAAAAATAAATCAATATTGTTTAAAAAAGAAAGTATCTTTCAAGATAAAATAAAACACGAAAGAGGTGACATTGTGGAAGAAGAAAAGCAAAAAGTAAGTTTAAAAGAAACGTGGCAAATATTAAAGAAATTTTGGCCTTATGCCAAAAAATATAAAAAATCTTTAATTTTACAACTATTAGTCCTTTCAGTTGGTTTAGGAATCAATGTTATAACGCCACTACTTTCTGCCAAACAAATTCTTAATTTAAATAAAGGACTTCTAGAAAAATTAATATATGTTTCTCTAGTAATACTAGTTTTAGAAGTAACAAGTAATGTAGTAAGATATCTTTCTAGAAAAATGACATCAAGCATTCACATCAGAATATTAAATGACCTGCAAACAGATTTAACAAAAGAGACATTAAAACTAGACATCAGAGAAATAGATAAAAATTCATCAGGTGTGTTTATTGATAGACTAACAAAAGACGCAAGTAGTCTATCAGACATAATAAATATGATAATGTTTTATGTCACAAGAATATTTGCAGATATCGGAATAATAGGAGCTATATTTGTTGTAAATAAAATAATATTCGTCTACTGTATAATCGCTATGTTTTTCATTTTCTGGATTGAAAGAATAAATGCTAACGTCTGGTTCAAATGGAATAAAAAAAATAGAGAACTTGATGAAAACAATAGTGGACTAATCGGCGAACTTGTAAGAGGAATTAGAGATATAAAAGTATTAAACTCAACAAAAGATTTTCTAAACAAAACAATGAATAGAATAGAAAATGCTAATAAAGAACAACAAAAGTTAAATGTAAAACAAGCAAAATACAATCTTATAAGTGGGACCATGCAAGATATTGCAGAATTCATATTTATCGTATTAGGTGTAATCCTAATTAAAATAGGTAATCTAACAATCGATAATTTAATAATAATATATATGTATCAATCCAGAATGTATAGCTTACTTTATGCAGTAACTGATTTTAATGAAAATTTAAAAAGGTTCAATTTATCAGCAACTAGAGTATTTGAAATAATCGACGGAAAATTTAAAAAAGAAAAATTTGGTAAAAAACACCTAGATAAAATAGACGGAAATTTTGAATTTAAGAACGTAACATTTTCGTATGATAATAAGAAAAAAATTCTTAGAGACATGTCTTTTAAAGTAAATGCTAACGAGACAGTAGCTTTTGTCGGAAAAAGTGGTTCTGGAAAAACGACAGTCTTTAATTTGATAGATAGATTATATAAGGTGGATAAAGGTAAGATAACTATAGATAATGTAGATATAAATGAACTTGATAAAGATAGTATAAGAGATAATATTTCAATTATTACTCAAGCCCCCTATATATTCAATTTTACAATTAAAGAAAACTTAAAAATAACTAAAGAAGATGCCACTGATGAAGAAATAATAGAAGCATGTAAAATTGCTCAACTCCATAACTTCATTATGACCCTTCCAAAAAAATATGACACAGTAGTTGGAGAAGGTGGCGTAACCTTATCAGGAGGACAAAGGCAACGTCTTGCTATTGCTAGAGCCCTTATCAAGAAGACCGAAATAATTCTCTTCGATGAAGCAACAAGTGCTCTAGATAATGAAACCCAAAAAGAAATTCAAAAAGCCATAAGTAACATGAAGGGTGAATATACAATTCTAATTATTGCTCATAGGCTATCAACAGTTATAGATTCCGATCGAATTTTATTAGTTGATGATGGTAAAGTTGTTGCTGAAGGAACGCACAACGAATTATTAAAGAAAAACAAACTATATAAAGAATTATATGAACAAGAATTAGAATAAAACTCATTATAAAAGATCCTAAATAAAAAGGATCTTTTTATGCAAACTAATTAAAAAGTTAAAGAATATGCCAAAAAACAAAATAATATGGTATACTTAAATAAAGTAGAAAGTGGTGAAAAGATGACAGAAAGTGAAGCAAATAATGAATACATAAAGCAAATGTATGAACAAATCTTAACCTTCAGCAAAATGGAAGAACTAGACGACTTTTTAGAAAATCAATTAAATGGTGATTCTGAAGACATAAAAAAAATTAAAAATCTTTTGGAACAGGAATTAGAAAGAACTCTAAAAGAAGAAAACGAAGATGAAGAGTTTAAAGAAGCCTATATAAAAGAGTTAATTGAAAAGATAAAAGAGTTAGAAGAATTTATACCACTAACAAGTGTGGATAAAAAAAGCGAAGATGAATCAGAAATAAAAGCCTCTAGACCACTAAGAATAGTTTGGGCAAAAAAACCAGATGGTGAATCATATTGTTTTGAAGAATTAAGAGACTGCGAAAATGAGATAGAAAGAGAAAACTATCACTATTTCTGGGATTTACTTAAAAAGTTTATAGATAATAGAGATTATGAACTTACAGGTGCCGATCAATTAACAAATCATGAAAAAATAAGAGATATATATAAAATAAAACCAAAATCTAGAGGAAGGCAAGATAGATTCTACGGATATAAAATTGGAGATGTTGTATTCATTATAGGTGTATATAACAAGAAAGCAGGAACAAACAGTAAATGGCAATCTTGGCTAATCAAACGAAAAAAAGAAGTAAAAGAACAATATGAAGAACTAAAAGAAAAATTAAAAGATCCGGTAGAAAGAGATAGAATTTTAAGGGAAGAAGAAGCCGAATTTAAAAAGATAGAAGAATTAATTAAACCAAGAGAAAAAATAGAAGCACAAACAATAACAACTGAAGAAGGAATAGAGTATTTAAGACAATATTTTAATGAATATAAAGATTTAGAAGTACCTAAAGAATATTGCGTCAGGGATAAAAAAACAGGTAAAACAATAGAATTAGGCAAATGGCTTTATAGAAAAGTCAAAAAATTTACCGATATTGAAATAAAACAAATACTAGAAATTACATCAAACATATCATGGATTGATCCTTTAAAGATAGAAAAATTAAAGAAAATGACAATGGAAGAAATAATAGAAAAAAGTCAAAGAAAAGAAGGTGAAAAAGAAGTGAAACCAGAGGAAGCAGAAGAAAGATTTAAAACAGGCGAAAATGGTCAAATTATATATGAAATTGATTTAAATGGCCAACATTTAGATAAAACAGGGTGGGATTTTTTGGTAATTGCTGCCATCCATGAATTTTATAAAAGAGAGCATACATATGACATTCCTGAAAACCTAATAGTCCTTATTAAACCAAACGAAAAATATGAGATAGGAAGGTACATTCACAAATTTATTATAGCTGGTAAGCTACCATACAGGAAAAAAGAATTATTAACAAAAGCTACAGATTCCGGCTTTGAAGCATTTATAAAAAGAAAACATGCAGAACTATTAGAAAAAGGAAAGGAAGAATTAGTCCAAGATACTAAAGAAAAGCAGACTTCAGAAATTCCTTCAATTGAAATAGTGGAAACAAACCCAGAACCTACCTTACCTGAAGAAGAAATAGAAGTATTAACCATAGAGCCAGAGAAAGAGGCAAAACCAAAGAAATCTCCTGCCCAAGAAAAAAGAGAACAAAAGTATAGAGATGAATGGTTAAAAACTTTTGAAATAGTAGAAAGAGTATATAACCATTTAGGACACACAATACTAAGAATAGGATTTATATATGATGGTAAAGATCTAGGAAAATGGATAGCTGATCAAAGAAAAAAAAGAAAAGAAGGTAAGCTTCCACAAGAATTTGTAGATAAACTAAATAGCGTCGAAATAGTATGGGAAGCTAAGTCAAAAAGAGGAAAAGAAGAAGAAGCAAGAATTTTAGAAAAATTAGGAATTGAAAGTGTAAAAATTGTTGATGGACAAATGGTAAACTACTATAAAGATGGAACCATTAAAACAACCGGAAACATGGATAATCTTGTAGAACTTCCAACAAATCCAGAACCTG
>CAZKKR010000001.1:14955-59189 GCA_964553605.1 uncultured Muribaculaceae bacterium
AACCACAACCTGAGCCAGAACTTGAACCAATAGAACTTCCAACAAATCCAGAACCTGAACCACAACCTGAGCCAGAACTTGAACCAATAGAACTTCCAACAAATCCAGAACCAGAGGTGAAAACAGAGGAACGACCTACGGAGCTTCCAGTAAATCCGATACCAGAAGAAGAAATCAGAAAAAATGTTGAGCTAGAAGAAACACCACAAATTTCAGAAAGTATAGAAGAACCAATAGCTACTGAAAGACAAATAGAAATACCAGAAAAAGGAACAACAGAAAATGTAGAACTTACTGAAGATTTAATAGGACAATTAGCTAACCAAGTTGAAACAGAAACAAGAGAAAACGAAAGAAAAGAAGCTCTAATTGGCGAAGCCGAACTTTTACTTGTTAGACTAATGGAAGTTCGTGAAGAAGCTGCACGATTAGACGAAGAATTAAGAAAACTAAATGAACAAATTCAAAAAGAAATAGGTGAAGAATATGGTCAGAGATAAGTTAAAACAATTATCCGAAGAAGAATTAGAAAGGCTAATTGAAAAGCTAAAATTTGAAATTAAAAAAACTGAAATATCAAATTTAAAGAAAAGAATAGAAATTGAGGATTTGAAATAAGAAGTCAAAAATTGACTTCTTTTATATTTAAATAGTATAATACTAACGGGAAAAAGGTGATTTTATGAAATTGATAGTTGGTCTAGGAAACCCTGGAAAAGAATATGAAAAGACAAGACATAATGCCGGCTTCAGATTTATTGATGAATATGCTAAAGCAAACAATTTAGAATTTAATAAAGAAAAATTTAAAGGATTATATACAACTTTCAATTATAAAAATGAAAAAGTTTTATTATTAAAACCTCAAAAATATATGAACCTATCTGGAGAAGTAATAAAATCATTTGCCGATTTTTATAAAATAAATGTTGAAGATATTTTAATAATATGTGATGATTTAGATACTGAAGTAGGGCATCTAAAATTAAAATATAAAGGGTCTTCAGGAGGACATAATGGACTCAAAAATATCGAAGAAAACCTTAAAACCAATGAATATAAAAGAGTAAAAATAGGTATATCAAATAATAAAGATGAAGAAAAAATAGATTACGTTATTGGAAAAGTGTCAAAAAAAGAACTTGAGAAAATAAATAGTGTAAATAAATATGCTACCGAATTAATAAACGATTTTCTTACTATGAGTTTTGATAACGTAATGAGTAAATATAACAGTATAGAATATGAAAAGTGGCCTAAAAGAAGGTGATAAAAATGAGCTTTCTTGATAAAATCTTTGAAATAAAAGATGAAAAAGAAATAATTGGCTTAACTCAAGAACTTAAAAGTCTTTATACATATCAAAAGTTCAAAAAAGAAAATAAGCCAATACTGCTAGTGACATCAAGTTTAAATGATGCCAGCAAATTTTATAATAATATAAGTACCCTTACTGACAAAGTAAGGTTTTTCCCAATGGATGATTTCTTAACAAGTGAAGCGATAGCTATATCACCAGAGTTTAAAACGACGAGACTAGAAACTATAAACTCCCTAGTAAATGATGAAAAACAAATAGTAATAACAAACCTTATGGGTTACTTAAGATACCTGCCACCCATCAAAACTTTCAAAGAAAGTTTTATAGATGTTGAAAAAAATAAAGAAGTAGATTTTAAAAATTTAAAAGAAAAACTATATGAACTAGGATATAAAAGAGAAACAATAGTAACTATGACAGGGGAAGTAGCTATAAGAGGATACGTCATAGATATTTTTCCAATCAACTCTGATAAGCCAGTAAGAATAGAATTTTGGGGTGACACTGTTGAAAGCATAAAAACCTTTGATACTGACACTCAAAGAAGTGAAAAAGAAATAGAAAAAATAAAAATATTTCCAAACACGGAAAAACTGATAAAAAACTCCTTTGATATTCCCCATAGAGATATGGGAAAACACATAGAAGTAATAAACATTGAAAAATATTTAAATAATGGAATAGTCATATATGATAATTTTCACGATATCAAAAATAATTATGAAGACCTAAAAGAAGAAATAAAAAACTATAACATAAGCACCGAAAGACCACATGATACAACCTATATGTTTGATTTAAATAAAATAAAAAACAAGGATGCAATAATCTTTGAAACATTTGACAACAAAACAAAAAAAGGTGTAAAGACATACAAAACAAGTCAAATAGAACCATTTCCAAAAGGAAAAACAAATATAAACAAAAAATTAGATCTTCTTTTAAAAACAAACAAAAAAGTAATAATTTGTCAAAATAACAGATATCAAATAAACAAAATAATAGAGGAATTAGAAAATTCCAAAATCGTATATACAAATGAAAATGAAATATATCCAAATAAAATAAACATAATCGTAAAAGAATTAAATAGTGGATTTGAAACAGAAGAATACATAGTTGTCACCAGCAAAGAATTATGGGGGAAAAAAGAAGAAAATCTCTACAAAACAAAATTTAGATACGGAAGTAAAATAAAAGACATAACAAAATTAAATATTGGAGATTATGTTGTTCATGGAGCTCACGGAATAGGAAAATATTTAGGATTAAAAACAATAAATAAACAAGGAATAAAAAAAGACTATTTAACAGTAGAATATCAAGGTGGGGATAAACTATATATTCCTGTGGAAAAAATTGATTTAATCACAAAATATTCAGGCAAAGAAGGAGCTATTCCAAGATTAAATAAACTCGGAGGCCATGACTGGGAAAAAACAAAAGCTAGAGCCAGAAAAAGAGCCGAAGATATGGCTGAAGATTTATTAAAATTATATGCAGCAAGAGAAGCCAACAAAGGATTTAAGTTTAATGAAGATGACATTGATCAAATAAACTTTGAAAAAGAATTTAAATATGAAGAAACTAAAGATCAAATTAAAGTAACCGAAGAAATAAAAAAAGACATGGAATCTAGTAGGCCAATGGATAGATTACTATGTGGAGATGTAGGTTATGGAAAAACAGAAGTAGCCTTTAGAGCAATATTTAAATGTATCTTATCAGGGAAACAAGCAGCTCTACTTTGTCCAACCACAATCTTATCTTCCCAACACTTCCAAAACGCTATAGATAGATTTAAATCATATCCTGTGGATATTGCAATATTAAATAGATTTGTCACCAATAAAGAATTAAAAGAGACGTTAGAAAAACTAGAAAAAGGACAAATAGATTTACTTATAGGTACTCATAGATTACTTTCAGAAGATGTAAAATTTAAAGATTTAGGTCTCCTAGTAATCGATGAAGAACAAAGATTTGGCGTAAAACACAAAGAAAAAATTAAAGAATATAAAAATAGCATTGATGTATTAACCTTATCAGCAACACCAATTCCAAGAACACTTCAAATGTCGATGGCCGGTATCAGAAGCCTATCAATGATTGAAACACCACCAGCTGAAAGATATCCGATTCAGACATATGTTTTAGCTGAAAACAACCAAATAATAAAAGAAGCCATAAATAAAGAATTGTCAAGGATGGGACAAACATTCATTTTATATAACAAGATATCTGACATAGAATCGAAAAAAATAGAATTAGAAAAGCTAATTCCAGATGCAAAAATAGAAATAGCCCATGGAAGGATGGACAAAAATAAACTAGAAGACATAATGTTAAGATTTTCAAACCACGAATTTGATTGTCTTTTATGCACAACAATAATTGAAACAGGAATAGACATCCCAACGGTAAACACTTTAATAATAATTGATGCCGACAAATTTGGATTATCACAGCTTTATCAAATTAGAGGTAGAATCGGTAGAAGCAACAAAGTTGCTTATTGCTATTTAATGTATAATAACAGAAAAGTATTGTCAGAAATAGCTACCAAAAGATTAAAAGTAATCAAAGAATTTACCGAATTAGGAAGTGGTTTTGCCATAGCCATGAGAGATCTTTCAATAAGAGGAGCTGGCGATATTCTAGGAAAAGAGCAAGCTGGTTTCATTGATGCCGTTGGAATAGAACTATTCTTAGAAATGTTAAATGAAGAAATAAACAAATTAAAAGGTATTGAAGTAAAAGAAGAAACAGAAGAAACAACACCAGTTATTGATGTCGATACTGCAATTGATGACAGCTATGTTAAAGAAGAAGAATTAAAAATAGAAATACATAAACTAATAAATACAATAGATTCCAAAGAAAAAATCAAAAAGGTAAAAGAAGAAATAGAAGACCGTTTTGGCAAAATAGATGAAAAATTAGAAATATACATGCACGAAGAATATTTAGAAAAATTAGTTAAAGAAATAGATATTAAAAACATAAGACAAACTAAAAATTTTATCGAAATACCAATAAACAAAAAAGAAGCAAATAAAATTAACGGTGAAAAACTATTTTATGAACTTTCCAAAAAAGGAAAAATGTTTAGATTTACCAGCAAATTAAATAATCTATGTATAATTTTAGATACCGTAAAATTAGAAAAACATTACGTATATTATTTAATTGATTTAATGGAATTAATTAAAGAATGCCAAAAAGAACTTTAGAAAATCTAAAGTTCTTTTCATAAAAAAAGCAGAAATAGTCTGCTTTATAAACTTAAGAATTGTTATCCATGTAATTCATTATCTTAGGAATAATTTGTTTTTTTCTAGAAACAACACCTTTAAAGAAAGTTCCTTCCTTAATATCTTCACAAGCAAAAGAATTTGCAAAAATATTTTGACTATTTTCGTTATAGAAAACATAAGAACCATTTTTCATTATATCTGTTACAAATAAAGCAATAACTGAATAATCTTCATCACGGGCAAGATCATTTAAAACTTTAACAAATTCATCTTGTCTACCCATAATTTCTTCAGTATTCATAGTTGAAACTTGACCAATACCAATTTTTTGGTTATCAACCATAAACACTTTAAAATCACCATGAATTACTTCACCAATTGATTTTCCTTTAATAGAAGAACCAGCTTTAAACATCTCCATTCCAAATTTTTTATAATCAACACCAGCTATCTTACTAAGATCCAATAAAGCTTTTTTATCAACATCAGTTGTCGTTGGCGAAGAAAGAAGGAGTGTATCAGAAATAATTCCAGAAAGCATTAAACCAGCGATATCTTTAGGGATATCAACACCATTTTCTTTAAACATTAAATACAATATAGTATTAGTTGATCCTAGTGGCATATTTCTAAAATTAATAGGCAAAGACGTTCCTATATTACCGATCTTATGATGATCAACAACCTCAATTATATCTGCCTCATCAAGACCAACCACACTTTGTTCAATTTCATTATGGTCAACTAAAATAACCTGCTTAGGTTTTTTATTATCAGTAATGCTTGCTCTAAAAACGCCCAAACACTTACCAGCCCCATTTAAAACAGGGTAATTACTAAATTTTTTCTTATTAGCTAGTTCCAAAGCGTCATATAATGAATCATTTTCCGTAACCGTAATTATTTCACTTTTCTGCACTTTATTTCTTATATAATTACTTAAAACGCATAAGTTAGCTGAAAAAACTCCACTATATTTAGTACTGATAATGTTCACTTTATTTTCTTTAGCGCGCTCTAAAAGCTCTTTACTAATTGTAACACCGTTATCTAATATAATTAAAGAAACCCTATTTATAATCGCATGTTCAATAATTTTATAGCGGTCACCAACGATAATAATACTTCCCTTATCGATTGGTACGGTTTCTCTAAAAGTTTCACTTTTATATGAAGGTAAAATTATATTACCTTTAATCTCATCATCAAATTTCAATATTTTTTTACCATTCAAAGATTGTAAAATGTTACTATATGAAGCATCTAAAAATCCCAAATTACCATCAATCAAATCATCAGTAATATATTTCATTGAAACTGCGCCTAAATAAAACCCTTCATCATCAACAACAGGAATTGTACTTATCTTAGTTTTATTCATATATTTATAAGCATTAAAAACAGAATCCTGTTCATTTAAAAAGCAGTTTTTATTATATCTTACATCTTTTATTTGTAACCTTACATCACTTAAATATTTGGGTGTCTTAAAACCAAAATAATCCAAAACAAATTTAGTTTCATTATTAATATCACCTAAAACTCGAGGTTCTGTATTAAAACCAATTTTATTTTTCAAATAAGATAAAACAATAGCTGAAGTAACCGAATCAGTGTCCGGCTTTTGATGACCAAAAATAAGTGTTTTTGCCATTAAACCAACTCCTTCAAATTAATTTTATTATAACATGTTTAAGGTATAATTCCAACATTTTCGCATACAATATCCTTTAGAAAGAAGGAAAAGCAAAAATGCAAGTAATAAGAAAAATAGATGATTTAGGTAGAATAGTCCTTCCGAAAGATATAAGAGAAAGCCTTAGAATAAAATGTGGTGATGACCTAGAAATAATTACTGAAAAAGAAAACGTCATATTAAAAAAACATTCAAAACTAACAAAACTTTTAGATGTTGAAAAGATTATAATAGAATTATTAAAAGAAAAACTTAATTTATCCGCATTACTTACTGATAAAGATAAAATAATAACAGGTACAGCCAAAAATATGCAAAATGAAAAAATAAGTGATGACCTTCTAAAAATAATTAACGAGAAAAAGCAAATAGAAAAAGAAGAATTAAACATAAGTAGTACAAAAAAAACAAAAAACCTCATAATAACCCCCATTATAAAAAATGGAGATGCCATAGGATCTTTAGTAATCATGGATGCGAAAGAAATTAATGAAAAAGAACGTATAGTAATAGAAACTTTAATCAACTTTTTAATAAAATATATTGAATAGAAAAGAAAAACGTGTTATAATTCACGTAAATGCGACGAAGGAAAGAAAAGTAGGAAACTTTGTAGAGAGTTTATGGTTGGTGAAAATAAACAAGCGAACTACTCTAAATGGCTCTGGAGCAGATTAATCGAATAATTAAATTAATCCGTAATAATGCGTTAAAAAATAAGAGGTAAGTAATACTTACAAATTAAGGTGGTACCACGTTCATAACGTCCTTATATTAAGGACGTTTTTATATTAAAAAGGAGGAAGTAATTATGGATAAAACTTATTATATAACCACACCTATATTTTATGCATCAGGAAAACCCCAAGTTGGTAATGCCTATAGTGCCGTTCTAGCCGACGCTATTGCGCGCTTTAAAAAGTTGCAAGGATATGATGTTATCTTTCAAACAGGAATGGATGAACATGGACAAAAGGTTGAAGAAAAAGCTAAAAATGCCGGCAAAAATCCCCAAGACTTTGTCGATGAAATATCATTAGAAGTAAAAAGAGTATTAGAGTCAGTTAATGTCGACTACACAAATTTTGCTAGAACAACCAATCCAAATCATAAAAAACAAGTCCAAAATATATTTCAAAAACTATATGATAAAGGGGATATATATAAAGGAACATATGAAGGATTATATTGTACTCCATGCGAATCATTCTTTACCGAATCACAATTAATTGATGGTAAATGTCCAGATTGCGGTCGAGAAGTTCATAAAACCAAAGAAGAAGCTTATTTTTTAAAACTTACAAAATATGAAAAATGGTTAAAAGAATATATTGAAGAAAACAAAGATTATATAGTTCCAGAAACCAAAAGAAATGAAATGCTAAAATTTATTGAACAAGGATTAGATGACTTATGTGTTTCAAGGACTTCCTTTGACTGGGGTATAAAAGTTCCATTTGATGAAAAACATGTAATATACGTATGGTTAGATGCTCTAACAAATTATATCACTTTCATAGGTTATGGTGAAGATGAAGAAAAGTTTAAAAAATATTGGCCAGCCAATCTGCATATAGTTGGTAAAGATATCCTAAGATTTCACACAATTTATTGGCCAATTATGCTAAAAGCTTTAGATTTACCTATCACCAAACAAGTTTTAGGACACCCATTTTTAGTTGATAATAAAGGTGAAAAAATGAGTAAATCTAAAGGCAATATGCTATATGCTGATGCCCTAGCCAAAGATTTTACCTCAGACGGAGTAAGATATTATTTGTTAAGCGAATTAGGTTTATTTAATGATGGTAACATCGGTATAGATTTAATTCTAGATAAATATAATTCAGATTTAGCCAATGTTTTAGGAAACCTTGTTAATAGAACGATAAGCATGTCCAAAAAATATTTTGAAGGAAAAGTCTATAAACCAGAAGCTTTCGAAGAAATTGACAAAGACTTAATTGAACAAGCTAAAAATTTAGGACCAAAAGTTGAAGAAAAAATCGGAGAATTAAAAATAGCAGAAGCTATAGGCGAAATATTTAATTTATATAAAAGAAGTAATAAATATATTGATGAAACAGAACCTTGGGTTTTAGCTAAAAATGAAGAAAAAGAAGAAAGATTAAAAACCGTTCTTTATAACTTACTTGAATCTATCAGAATAGCCACGGTCTACCTTCAAGCCTTTCTTCCAGAAACAGCCGACAAAATATTTAAGCAGTTAAATACCCAAAATAGATCATTCGAATCAACAAAAGACTTTAAAGGAATGGATCCAGGCATAACCTTAAATGATCCAGAAATACTATTCCAGAGAATTGATAAAGAAGAGTATTTTAAAGAAAAAGATAATGAATAAGAGTGTATTAAACACTCTTTTCATTTAAAAAAATGTAAATTGTTGTAAAATGTCGATAAACAATTGTTAAAAAAACCGCAGAACATGATATATTAAAAAAGGCAGGATAGAGAGGAAAAAATATGACTACAAATAATATAAGCTTCATAAGTATGATGTTTGTAGTAGGAATTAGCTATCTAATTATTGAAATAATTTATAAATTCAATATCCTAGATTTAATATACTTACTATTTATAGTAGGAAGTTTTATTAGGTTTATCTATATAAGAAAAACAAGAAAAATCAAAGAATGACAAACATTCTTTTTTTGTTTATAATGAAAGTGGTGATGAAAAATGATGATAGATACACACTGTCACATATTAAAAGAAGATTATGAAAATAATGAAGAAGTAATAAAAAAAATGCAAGATAATATAATAATAGTAAGTGGAGCTAGTCCAAAAGACATTGATGAAATAATTGACATAATAAATAAACACCAAAATGTATATGCAACAATAGGTATTCATCCAGAGTTTGCTGACACTTATACCAAAGAAGATATAATGAAATTGGAAGAAAATTTAACACATCCTAAAGTTGTCGGCCTAGGAGAAATAGGCCTAGACTATCACTATGGAAAAGAAAATGTTGAAAAACAAAAAGAACTATTTATAAAACAAATAGAATTAGCAAACACCTATAAAAAAACAATAGTTATCCACAGTAGAGACGCTAAGGAAGACACATATAATATAATAGAAAAATATAAAGATAAAACTACAAAATGTAATATGCACTGCTATAGCTATGATTTAGAAATGGCAAAAAAGTTAGTAAGTCAAGGAATAACCCTCGGAATAGGAGGAATACTAACCTTTAAAAAAGAAAACACTTTAAAAGAAATAGTTAAAAATTTAGACATAAGTAGTTTTTTATTAGAAACCGACAGTCCTTACCTAAGTCCTGATCCATTAAGAGACAAAAAAAATGAACCTTACAACATAATATATGTTGCTAAAAAAATAGCCGAATTAAAAAATATGGATTATGAAAAAGTGCTTTCAGAAACGACAAAAAATGCTTTAAAACAATTTGCTATTAAACCTTAAAAAACGTTGATTTAAAAGGGAAAGCCATTGACTTTGAAAGCAAAAAATGGTATACTGTAAGTGGTTTCAATTTTGAAAATTAGAGGTGAAAAATGAATAAGAAAAACCTGCGAATTATCAAAGGGGCATTAATACTAACCTTTATCGTAGGAATATTTAGTTCTAGTAGTCTAATTTCCGAAAAGAAAGTAGTAGTCAAAAACTTAAACAAAACAAAAAACAGCGTAGCGTTAACTAAAGTTATTGAATATGAAGAAATAAAAACTGAAAATAAAAACCTAGAAGTAGGTAAAGTTATTACAAAAGAAGAGGGGCATAATGGACTTGCTTATGTCGATGAAAAAGGCAACATAATTGAAATAATTGAAAGTCCAAAAAATGCAGAAATCGAAATTGGAACCGGAGAAAAAACTGAATATGTTGGCAAACTTACAGGATACGGTGCTGATTGCCGAGGATGTTCCGGATATGGAACTTTAGCATGTAAAACCAAAACTGGCCTATCTCATAGTCTTACTAAAGACGGGGAATATTATAACGATTCCGAATATGGAAAAGTTAGAATAATTGCCGCTGCCTTAGAAAAATTTCCATGTGGAACCATAGTTAAAGTTCAAAGTACTAATCTAGGAACATTTAACGCTATAGTATTAGATACAGGTGGCGATATGCGAAAAGCTTGGCAAAGAGGCTCTGTTCATATGGATTTAGCTTTCAAAACTGAAAACGATCCAGCTATTAACCTAGCCACAGGCACTAATATTAAATTTAGTGTACAAAGATGGGGACATTAATCCTCATTTTTTTTAATAGAAAAATATGATAAAATATAAAAAAAGGAGAAAAAATATGGATGAATATACAAATTTTTTATACATAGCACTAATGGATGCTAACGAAGAAATAGCGATGTTAAAAGAGATAATCGACAAAATAAACGAAACAGACTTATATACTATGACAACAGAATATGATTATGAAGAAAGCGCTTATGAAGTTTATGAACCATTTAACGTTGAAGAGATTATTGAAGAAACTCTTTCAAATCATGGAAAAGTATTAAGGAGATAATATGGAATACTCACCAAATAAAATAAAAGAAATATTAAAAGAAAACGACTTTAATTTTAAAAAAAAATATGGGCAAAATTTTATTATAGATAAAAATATAATTGAAAACATTGTTAAAAAATCAGAAATAGATAAAGAAACTCTAGTAATAGAAATAGGTCCAGGAGCAGGAGCCCTAACTACCAAATTAGGAGAAGAAGCCAAAAATGTTCTAGCCTATGAGATAGATGAAAGTGTAAAACCAATACTAGAAAAAAATATCCACAGTAATACCAAAATAATATACAAAGATTTTTTAAAACAAAATATTAAAGAGGACATAAAGAAATACACATATAAAAAGCTATATGTAGTTGCGAATCTCCCATATTATATTACTACCCCCATAATAATTAAAATTATAGAAGAAAAAATAGATGTAGATAAAATGGTTGTCATGGTTCAAAAAGAAGTTGGGGAAAGATTCAAAGCTAAACCAAATACTAAGGAATATAATTCATTATCAATTTTTTTGAATTACTATTTTAATGTGGAAAAAATATTAGATGTTAGTAAAAACGTTTTTATTCCAAAACCTAATGTCGATAGTATAGTAGTCGAATTCACCAAAAAAGAAAAAATAAAATTAAAAAATGAGGACCTTTTCTTCAAATTAGTAAGAGATTCATTTAAACAAAAAAGAAAGACAATAAAAAACAATCTAAAAAATTACAACTTAGAAAAAATAGAAGAAGTTTTACAAAAACACAATTTAGACTTAACTGTTAGAGCTGAATCTCTACCTATAGAAATTTTCATTGAAATAGCTAATAATTTATAAAATACTATCAAAAAATGTAAAGAAAATAAAAAAGCACTTTATATAAAAAAATAAATAATATATAATGAAAATAGGAGGATAGTATGAGCGAAATAGAATATTTTACTAAAAAACTCTTCGAAATATATAGGCTAATAGAAAGTGAACTAGATGAAATATTACCTGATACATATAATTATATTCAAAGAGTATCCGAAAGTTATATATATGAAGAAAATTTACCATTTGATTCATACGACATAAGACATATAGCCAACAGATCATTTTCAAATGTAAGTAAAGAAGTAATGCAAAAAGTAGATGAAACCATTATCATGTATATCAGTCAAATCAGAAGATTACTAGAGGACAAAGAAGATTTAACCATTACTTTAAGTGATTTCAATAATGAAATAGTTTTACAAGTTAGAAATGGAATAAATCTAGCAACCTCCAAAGCCATGGACATTTTTGAAGATGAATTGGTTTATGAATATTCAAGAATGATAGATAGATATGAAATAAATAACTTTTCACGAAGACTAAAAAGTAGAATGGAAAACATCTTTGAAGAAAATAGTAGTTACATTACAAGAATTGCCCAGAAAAAAAGTCAAGAGATGAATGATGAATATTATATTATGCAGAGAAATAGTAAAATAGAAAATGAAGAAAAGAAAAAAGCCCAACAAGATGTATTAAAACAAATAAATGAGATAAAAGTAAAATGCAATAGTATGATGCAAGAAAGCCCAGAAGTTAAAGAAAAATTTTCGGCGCTAGAAAATTATATACATTATTTAGTAAATAATGACGTCGACGTTAGAAATTTAGATCTAACAAGAAAAAGAGAGTTTGATGAAATAATTTGTGAATTTGATCTAGCCATTAAAGCTGAAAAACAAAGAAAAGAAAAACTAGAAGAAACTAAAGAAGAAAGCCCAAAAATGGAGGATGTTGAATCAACTTTAGAACCGCCTGTTCAAGAGGCAGAAACAAATACCGATCTTGAAGAAGTAAGACAGCAAATAGATTTTATTAATAGTATGCAAACTGTAAGTGATGAGCACAAAAACTTAATAATTCAAACAATATTAAGAAATAATAATCTGAGTCCAGAAGATTTAGAAACACCAATAGAAAACAAAGGAAAATCAAAATAGAAAGGGGAGTAAAATGGAAGAAGAATTAGAAAAAAGAATAATTGATTTGTGCTATAAAGTACTAGAAATTTACCAAAAACCTTTAATGAACATTGTCATAGAATATGATAAGAGAGAAGCTATAAATAGAATATTTTTTGGTAGAGAAACAGGGGTAATTAAACATGTTTCAGACTTTCTAATAGAAAAGCCAGAAGCAAGTGAAGAAGAAATTGCCAAATTCGTAGAAAAGGAAGTAAATAAGGCAAAAGATAAAACCCTAGCCCTAATTCCAAGAAAAACCTACGAAGGAAAGTCAGTAGAATCTATCGTAAGTGATACCTATGATGAAATTATCGAATGCATAGTTAAAGAAAAAAATACTTTAATACTTGATAATAATGAAGAAGTAGAAAATGAACTTCCAAAACAAGACATAAAAGAAGATTATGAAGATTCAAATGCT
Source organism: uncultured Muribaculaceae bacterium (assembly GCA_964553605.1). Taxonomy (GTDB): domain Bacteria; phylum Bacillota_I; class Bacilli_A; order RF39; family UBA660; genus Coprosoma. Next base: position 28,170 of record CAZKKR010000001.1, read on the forward strand.
GACGATCTAGAATTTGATGAAGAGGTAGAACCTGAATACGAAGATGTGATAGAAGAAACACCTCAAGAAGAAAATATAAAAGATATAGAGCTAGATGAAGATGAAATTGAAATCTTAGAAGAAGCTTTAGAAAAGCCAGTAGAAAAAGATGATGGATTTGATCCGGATTCTGAAATAGTGTTTGATGAAAAAAGAAAAGAGATAGAAGACCTCTTTGAAAAAATAGACGCTATTAGTAAGAGCAGATAACAAAGCAAACTGTTAATTATTAACAGTTTTTTGATATAAAAAAACAGTAGATATTTTTAATATAAAATGTTAAAATATAAGGCAAAGAGGTGTAACCATGATCAATAAAAAGTGGGATATTATTTTAAAAGAAGAAATGAGCAAACCATACTTTAAAAAACTAGGCATTTTTGTAAAAAATGAGTATGGTAAAAAAACCGTATATCCAGAGTATAAAAATATTTTTAATGCTCTAAGATATACCGACTATGATGAAGTAAAAGTTGTTATTTTAGGGCAAGATCCTTATCATGGGCCTAAAGAAGCTCATGGTTTGTCGTTTTCGGTTGAAGCTGGAGTTAAAAGACCTCCATCATTAGATAATATATTTAAAGAATTAGATAATGACTTAGGTATTAAAAGAACAAATAATAATTTAACTGATTGGGCCAAACAAGGGGTATTTTTATTAAATTCAATAATGACCGTTATTAAAGATTCACCCCTTTCCCATAAAGATAAAGGATGGGAAACATTTACCGACAATTTAATCAAACTATTAAATGAAAGAGAAAAGCCTATTGTCTTTATTTTATGGGGAAGCTACGCTAGAAGTAAAAAAGCACTTATAACGAATAAAAACCACTATATAATAGAGGCACCACACCCATCACCACTTTCAGCCTATAGAGGTTTCTTTGGAAGCAAACCCTTTTCCAAAACAAATAACTTCTTAGTAACTCATGGTATTACACCTATTAAATGGGGTGACCAAAATGAATGAAGTAATTCATGATATTAAAAATGAAATTGCAAATAATGAAACATTAGTAGTAGCAACATCCGGAGGACCAGATTCAATGTGCCTCCTAAGTCTTTTACTAAAGCAAAAAAACAATAAAAATTTAAACTTAATATGTGCTCATGTTAATCACAATCTAAGAGAAGAAAGCAAAGCTGAAGCAGAAATGGTAAAAAACTTCTGCACAGGTAATAATATTACTTATGAATACTATGAAATAAAAGAATATAATGGTAACACAGAAGACTACGCACGAAAACAAAGATACAAATTTTTTGAAAAATTAATAAAAAAATATAAAGCAAATTATCTATTAACCGCCCATCATGGAGACGATTTGATGGAAACCATTTTAATGCGCATAGCTCGTGGAAGCAACTTAGATGGGTTTAAAGGATTCAACAAAGTAGATGAAAGAAAAAACTATAAATTATATAGACCACTTATATATGTAACTAAAGAAGAGATATTAAATTATGTAAATAAACATAACATACCATATGTGATAGATAGAACAAATAGTGAAGATACATATACTAGAAATCGCTTTAGGAAATATGTTTTGCCACCATTAAAAAAAGAAAACAAAGAAATTCATAAAAATTTTATAAAACTAAGTAATACCCTAGAAGCATATGATAATTATGTCAGTGAAGAAGCTCAAAAAAGAATAAAGAAAATATACATAAAGGGTAAACTGAACACTGAAAAGTTTAATAAAAACAAGAATATTATCAAGCAAAAAATAATATATAATATTCTAGAAAAAGAATATAAAGAAAATATTAGTTTAATCAAAGAAAACCACGTAAATGCTATCATAGAGCTTCTTGAAAACAAAAAACCCAATTTAAAACTAGATTTGCCACAAGATAAAGTTTTTCACAAATCTTATAATGAAGCCTATATAAGTAAAGATGAGAAAACAGAAAATTATAATTTTATCTTAGAAAACGAATTAAAACTACCAAATAATCACACAATAAAAAAGATAGAAAAAACAGAAGAAAAATCAAACAACGTAATAAAATTAAATTCCCAAGATATAAAATTACCACTACATATAAGAAACAGAAAAAATGGCGACAAAATAAATCTTAAAGGAATAAATGGTAGTAAAAAAATAAAAGACATCTTCATAGATGCTAAAATACCAAATAAAGAAAGAAGATTATATCCTATACTAACGGATGACAATGATATTATACTTTGGATTCCAGGAATAAAAAAAAGCAATTTAGATAATGCAAACACCAAAAACTATGATATAATAGTTAAGTATTTTTAGAAAGGAAGTTTTTAATGAACAAAAAAGTTGTTAAAAGAGGATTACTACCTTATGCCTTTTTACTAGTGTTTTTCTTAATTATAATGACCCTAGTAAATACGATGAATACAGAAATTCATGAAATAAACTATAGTAAATTTATGAAAGAGGTAGCTGCAAAAGACGTAAAAGAAATAACGGTAATGCCGCATACCAATGCTAGTATATACACAATAACAGGAAAATTAAAAGATTATAAAAGCAATGAAATGTTTACCTTTGATATGCCTTTAACCGATGAGACAATGGTAAAACTATTAGAGGCAGAAAAAGAAGCAAATTTCACAATAAAAGCTGAAGCTGATGCTAGTTCTAGTCCAATTGTAGTATTTATTTTAAATTTCCTACCAACTATTTTACTAATTGGAATAACACTATATGCAATTAATAGAGTGTTTGGAAAACAAATGGATGGCAATAGATCAATGGACTTTGGTAGATCAAAAGCTAAACTTTCAAACGGTGAAAACAAAGTAACATTCAAAGATGTAGCTGGTCTAGATGAAGAAAAAGAAGAATTAGAAGAATTAATAGACTTCTTAAAAGCTCCTAAAAAATTCCAAAAAATGGGAGCTAGAATTCCAAAGGGAGTTTTATTAGTAGGCCCTCCAGGAACCGGTAAAACATTACTCGCTAGAGCTGTTGCCGGAGAAGCCAATGTTCCATTTTACTTTATAAGCGGATCTGACTTTGTTGAATTATTTGTCGGTGTTGGTGCTTCAAGAGTTAGAGACATGTTCAAACAAGCTAAACAAAGTGCGCCATGTTTAATATTCATTGATGAAATCGACGCTGTTGGAAGACAAAGAGGAACTGGTTTAGGCGGAGGACACGACGAAAGAGAACAAACATTAAATCAATTATTAACAGAAATGGATGGTTTTGGAGCTAATGAAGGAATAATAATTATTGCTGCTACCAATAGACCAGACGTATTAGACCCAGCCTTACTTAGACCAGGAAGATTCGATAGACAAGTAACAGTTAATCTTCCAGACGCTAAAGGAAGAGAAGAAATATTAGGAGTTCATGCTAAAGGAAAAGTTTTCGCACCAAATATAACATTATCCAATTTAGCCAAAAGAACTGTAGGATTTAGTGGAGCCGATTTAGAAAACTTACTTAATGAAGCAGCCCTACTTACTGTAAGAAGAAATAAAAAAGCAATCACAATGGCTGAAATAGATGAGGCTCACGATAGAGTATTAATGGGACCTGCAAAAAAATCTCATAAATATACGGAAAAAGAGAAGAAAACAGTTGCTTACCATGAAGCTGGTCATGCCGTTGTCGGTATAAAATTAGAAGGAGCTAACGACGTTCAAAAAATAACGATTATTCCAAGAGGGCAAGCTGGAGGATATAACTTAATGCTTCCAAAAGAAGAGACATATCTTTCAACTAAAAATGACCTTCTTCAAACAATAAGTGGACTTTTAGCCGGAAGGGTAGCTGAAGAAATAATGTTTAATGAAGTGACAACAGGAGCTTCAAACGACTTTGAAAAAGCCACTAAAATAGCCAGAGCCATGGTTACCGAATATGGAATGAGTGACTTAGGACCAATCCAATTTGAAGAAAGACAATCAAACGTCTTCTTAGGAAGAGATTATAATAAAGCTCAAAACTTCTCACACGAAGTAGCCAAACAAATTGATGAAGAAGTAAGCAAAATAATCAATAAACAGTATAAAGTGACCGAAAAAATAATTAAAGAAAATCTTGATTTATTAAATCTCATTGCTGAAACTTTACTAGAATATGAAACAATTACTAAAGAACAAATTGATTATCTAGTTGAGCACGGAGTAATGCCTGAAGATGATGCTGAAGAAGATATCGATGCTCCAAAAATAAAAGAGGCAAAATTAGAAGATCTAACCCTAGAAGACTTGCAACAAATTGCTAAAGATGCTCATATTAAAAATGCTGAAAAACTAGATAAAAAAGAACTTATTAAAAAACTAAAAGAAAAAGACAAAGAATAAAATTTCTTTGTTTTTTTTTAAACAAATGTTATAATAAGCTGCAAAAAAGAGGTGATATTATGGATTTTTGGGAAAAAATGTATGAACTTGCCAAAGAATACTACAGTGTAAACAAAGATTTAAATATACCTACAAGGTATGTAACCAAAGACGGTGAAAGACTAGGTGCATGGATCAGCAATCAGCGAAGAAGATATAAAGAAAACAAATTATCGCAAACCCAAATAAACCTCTTAAATGAAATAGAGATGATATGGGAAAAAGAAAATCACCCTTGGAACGAAATGTACTGGCTAGCCAAAAATTATTATAGACATCACCAAACCTTAAAAATAAAAAGAACCTTTAAAACAAAAAACGGCTATGAATATGATGAAAATGGAATAAACTTAGGGCTTTGGATCAGTAATCAAAGAAATGAAAATAGGAAAAACAAATTATCAAAAGAAAGAAAAGAAAAACTTGAAAAAATCGGCATGATGTGGAATGCTCAACAAGATAACTGGTATAAAATGTATGACCTTGCAAAAAACTACTATAATTACTATAAAAATTTAAGAATAAATTCGTTTTTCAAAACGAAAGATGGAATTAACTATGATGAAAAAGGAGAGAGCCTAGGGAACTGGATACGCTACCAAAGACAGTTATATAATAGTGCCAAAATTGAGGAACTAACACCATATAAAATAAAACTTTTAAATGAAATAGAAATGATATGGAGCATTCCTAAAAAAAAGGAAGAAGATTGGGAAGAAATGTATGACCTCGCTCAAAAGTATTATAAATTTCACCAAAAATTAAATATTCCAATTAATTTTAAAACAATAAATGGTTATGAATATGACAAAAAAGGGAAAGAGTTAGGATTATGGTTAAAAATTCAAAGAAGACATTATAATGCCAAAGATCCTAATAATTATTATGCTAATTACTATAATCCACTAACAAAAGAAAAAGAAGAAAGATTAAATCAAATAGCCATGATATGGAATATTCATGATTACAAATGGTATAACAATTACGAACTTGCTAGAAACTATTATTTAAAAAACAATAATCTTAACATACCGACAAACTTTAAAACTAAAGATGGAATCAATTATGACAAAAATGGTATAAATTTATACAGCTGGATAAATAGACAAAAAACAGTATATAAAAATAAAAATCAAAAAGATATTAGAGAATTAACACAAAATCAAATAGACCTATTAAACGAATTAAATATAAGATGGGAAAATACTCCTGAAAAGAAATGGGAAGAAATGTATGAACTAGCTAAAGTATATTATACTTATCATAAAAATCTAGATATAATAATAACATTCAAAACAATAAACGGCTTTGAATATGATGAAAAAGGTAAGCACTTAGGAACATGGATCAAAAACCAAAGAAGTAATTACAAACAAAAAAAGCTATCCCAAGACCGCATTAATTTACTAGAAAGTATTGGCATGATATGGAATAAAACAAAAAGAAAAAACAAATACAAAAAAATAAACATAAATAAAAATATAGAAAGTGATTTAGCCTATCAAGAGCTTGTTGCTAAAATCAATCTTTTAAAAATCCTTAATGCTCCATTATTAATAGATGGGAAGCCCCATCCATTAATATATATGACTGACAGGGAATTAAGAAAAAATTATAATATTAGTTTAGAAGATTTAATATATAATTTTTATGATAATGAAATAAGTGAAGGCATAAAAACAAATTTAAGTAGAGGCAAAGTATTAACAAAAAGGTTTAAATAAACCTTTTTTTTGAAAGTGATAGATTTATATTTGTTAATGTGATAAAATATATATAACTAGAAAAATGAAAATGGTGGTAAAATGGGAAAGATAATCGCACTAGTTAATCAAAAAGGTGGAGTTGGTAAAACAACTTCAAGCATCAATTTAGCAGCCTCTTTAGGCTACCTTGGAAAAAGAGTAATGTTAATAGACCTAGACCCACAAGGAAATAGTACAACAGGTCTTGGAATAGATAAAGGTGATATTAAAAAAAGTATTTATGACTTATTAATAGGGAATGCTGAATTAAAAGAGGTAATTCAAAAAACAAAATTTAAAAATTTATATCTCATACCAGCAACAATTTCTCTAGCTGGAGCAGACATTGAATTAATGGAACAAAGCAGATTAGATCCAGAATTTTCTAAAAGTAAACAATTAAAAAACAAATTAGAATTAGCCATAGATATGTTTGATTACATCATTATTGACTGTCCGCCATCACTTGGACTTCTTACAACAAACGCTTTATGTGCAGCTAATTCTGTAATAATACCAGTTCAATGTGAATTCTTCGCACTAGAAGGAATTATGCAACTTTTAAACTCAATCATGCTTGCCCAAAAAACCCTAAATCCAGCTTTAGACATTGAAGGAGTATTACTTACAATGTTAGACAATAGAACAAATCTAGGATTAGAGGTTGTTCAAGACATTAAAAGTTACTTTAAAGAAAGGGTATACGATACTATAATACCAAGACTTGTAAGACTATCAGAAGCGCCAAGCCATGGTAAACCGATCATTGCCTATGATCCCAAAAGTAGAGGTGCCCTTGCTTATATAAATTTAGCGAAAGAGGTGATTAGTAGAAATGGAAAATAGAAGAGCTTTAGGAAAAGGTCTAGAACAATTATTTGATCTAGATAACTTAAATGTTGAAAACGTAAGTGATTTTGAAAAAAACTTATATAAAGAAGTTAAAACTGAAGAAATAGTTGAATTAGACGTTAATGAGCTAAGACCAAATCCATATCAACCAAGAACAGTGTTTAATGAAGATGCATTAAATGAACTTGCGGAATCAATTAAAGAAAATGGCGTTATCGAACCAATAATAGTTAAAAAAAGTATTAAAGGTTATGACGTGATTGCTGGAGAAAGAAGATTAAAAGCCAGTAAAATAGCTGGTAAAGAAACAATACCAGCAATCATTAGACAATTAAGTGATGAAAAGATGGCTGAAATTGCCTTACTTGAAAACTTACAAAGAGAAGACTTAACTGCCCTAGAAGAGGCTAGAGCATATAAAAGTTTAATTGAAAAACTAAATTTAACACAAGAACAACTAGCAAAAAAAGTAAGTAAAAGTAGAAGTCATATCACTAATATGCTAGGATTACTCAGACTTCCAAAAGAAGTTCAAGACATGATTCAAAATAAAAAACTTACTATGGGTCATGCCAGAGCCTTAAGCAAATTAGAAAATGAAGACGAAATTATAAAAATGGCTAAACAAATATCTGACGAAAAATTATCAGTAAGAACTACTGAAGAAAAGAGTTCAGATAAAAAACACGCTGTAAAAAGTCATAAAAGATATAATGAATATGAATATGTTCAAGACTTATTAAGAGAAAAATTAGATACAAAAGTAAAAATAAAAGATAAAAAGATAGAAATATCTTTCACAAACACAGCAGATTTAAACAGAATCCTTGAAATTTTTAATATAAAGGAGTGATATTTTGGCTGAATTTCAAAAACAATTAATAGAATCCATTATAATTGTTTTAATCGTAGTAATCACGTATATTGGTGTAAAAAAATTTGCTACCAATATATTATTAAAAAAAGCTAAAAGAAAATCAGATAAAAGAGCTTTAACAACAATAACTGTGACGACAAATGTCTTAAAATATTTACTATATATAGTTACCATATTAATAATCTTAGATGTTTGGGGAGTTGATACAAAAGCCCTCCTTGCTTCATTAGGAGTAGTCGGCGTTATTGTTGGTTTAGCCCTTCAAGATTTGTTAAAAGATATTATCGCTGGAATTGCTATATTAACTGAAGATCAATTCCAAGTTGGTGACAATATAAAAGTCGGAGACTTTAGAGGTGATGTAATTTCATTAGGCCTTAAAACAACCAAAATAAGAGCTTATTCGGGTGAAGTAAAAATAATATCAAACCGAAATATTACAGAAGCTACAAACTATAGTCTAAAGGCTTCAAAAAGTGTCGTTGATATACCAACTTCATATAAAGATGATATTGATAAAGTAAAAAAAGCTATTGAAAAAGTGTGCGAAAAATTAAAAGATGAAGAGTACGTAACCGGTGAAATTGAAATGTTAGGGGTTGAAGATTTATCTGATAGTTCGGTAAATATAAGAGTAGTTGCCACTACTAAACCTACATACAATTATGCTTTTAAAAGAGCTTTCTTTGAAGAAATATTAAAAGAATTTAAAAAAGAAAAACTTACAATACCTTATCCACAAGTGGAGGTTCACAATGAAAAATGATTACAAATTAGGAAGTATTGTCATAATGAAAAAGCAGCACCCTTGTGGAACAAATGAATGGGAAATAACCAGGATAGGGGCCGATATAAAAATAAAATGCACAGGCTGCGGCCGCAGCATAATGATGCCAAGAATAGAGTTTAATAAAAAATTAAAAAAAATAAGTAAACTATAGGAGGATAAAATGAAAAAAAAGAGGAATATATTACTAGGACCAGTTATTACAATTATTATCCTTACTTTCGCTATCACAATTATCAGTAGTATATGTTCAGTGTTAGGTGTAGATGGCGAAGTAACAAAAGTAGCTAGTGGAAGTTTAGAAACTTCTATAGTTAGTGTAAAAAACATAATATCTAAAGATGGTTTAAGATATTTCTTTAGTTCTCCAGTTGAAACATTCAAAAATTTTAAACCATTAGTTTTACTAATAATATCACTAATGGCTGTATCAATTGGTAAAGCTAGCGGATTATTTAAAGCTCTATTTACTCCACTTAGAACATTAAAACCAAGTGTAGTAACATTTTTAACTTTATTTGTCGGTATAGTATCATCTTTTGTTGGGGAATATGGATTTATATTAGTAATGCCATTAATCGCTGTTATATATCAGTATTTAGGTAAAAACTCGATGCTAGGAATACTAACTGCTTTTATTGGTGTTAGTATGGGATATGGGGCCGGATTAGTATTTAACTATGATGACTACCAGTTAGGATTACTTACAAAAGAAGCTGTAACTGTCGATGTAGATAAAGATTATTTATTTAATGCTTGGTCAAATTCCTATGCAATGCTTGCTGCGACATTCATCTTATCGATAGTAGGAACAATAATCATAGAAACAATTTTAAAGCCAAAAGTAAAAGAAGCAATAAAAGAAGAAGATGAACTTGAGATTTCCAGAAAAGGACTAATATGGAGTTTAATTGCTTTTGTTATTTTATTATTAATAGCAATATATACAATAATACCTGGACTTCCAGGATCTGGATTACTTTTAGATAATACCAAAGTAAGCTATGTTGAACAATTATTAGGAGAAAATGCACCATTCCAAGATGCCTTTGGATTTGTATTCTTAATAATAACCATGATATGTTCTGGAATATATGGAAAAATATCTAAAAACATTAAAAGCACAAATGACTTTAGTGTTGGCCTTTCAAAAGAGTTTGATAACCTAGGTTATATATTTATACTAATGTTCTTTGCCGCTTTAATGATAAGCATATTAAATTGGACAAATTTAGGAACTGTCGTTGGTTCATGGTTAATTTCATTTATGAGCAATCTTGAATTTACAGGATTACCGTTAATAATAACAATGTTCATAATAATTATATTAATGTCATTATTAATACCAGAGACGATAACCAAATGGCAAATCGCCTCACCAATATTAATACCACTATTTATGAAAGCTAACATTACCCCAGATTTTACTCAATTTATATTTAAAGCCGCAGATAGTGTGGGAAAAGGAATGACACCGTTCTTTGTATATTTCATAATCATGCTTGCGTTCCTAGAAAAATATAATAACAAAGAAACAAATAAAATAACCGTATTTGGAACTTTAAATCTACTTAGACCAGCTATTTTAATTTTTATGGTAGTGTGGCTTCTAATAGTAGTTGGTTGGTTTATCATGGGTCTTCCTTTAGGACCAAACATGACTCCAACTTTATAAAGCAAATGATTATATCATTTGTTTTTTATATGATAAGTAATTTTATTTACAAATAACTATCATTTTAGTATAATATTTGCGGTGATGAAAATGAGTTTAACTGCTGGAATCGTTGGTCTTCCTAATGTTGGAAAATCAACTTTATTTAATGCCATAACAAAACAAAATATATTAGCTGCAAATTATCCATTTGCGACAATAGAGCCAAATGTTGGAATCGTAATCGTACCAGATGAAAGAGTAGATTTTTTAAGTGAAATGTATAATCCAAGAAAAACCATTCCTGCCACTTTCGAATTTACTGATATCGCTGGACTAGTTGCCGGAGCTTCTAAGGGTGAAGGATTAGGTAATAAATTTCTTTCCCACATTAGAGAAGTAGACGCTATATGCGAAGTTGTTAGATGCTTTGAAGATAGTAACATAACCCATGTATCAGGGGATATTAACCCAATTAGAGATGCCGAAATAATAAGTGTTGAACTAGAACTAGCTGATTTAGAAGTAATTGAAAATAGAATTTCTAGGATGGGAAAAAAAGCTAGACTGGCAAACGATAAAGAATCAATCAAAGAATTAGAATTACTTGAAAAAGTAAAGGAAAACTTAGAAAAAAATATTCCACCTAGAAATTTAAATTTAACAGAAGAAGAAATCAAAATATTAAAACCATTTAATTTATTAACTATAAAACCAATTATTTTTGTGGCTAACGTAAGTGAAAATGATATTAATGAAGATAATGAATATGTAAAAAAATTAAAAGAATATGCCGAAAAAGAAAATGCTGAAGTAGTTAAAATAAGTGCCAAAATAGAAGAAGAACTAGCCGATCTATCAGATGAAGATAAAAAAGAATTTTTAGAAGACTTAGGAATTAAAGAAAGTGGATTAGATAAGTTAATTAAAAGTTCTTATAAATTACTAGGCTTATCTACCTTCTTAACAGCTGGTGAAGATGAAGTAAAAGCCTGGACTTTTAAAAACGGTATGAAAGCTCCAGAATGTGCGGGAATAATCCATACAGACTTTCAAAAAGGATTTATTAAAGCAGAAGTAATGAGCTTTAATGATTTAAAACAGTTAGGTAGTGAGCTTAAAGTAAAAGAAGCCGGAAAACTAAGATTAGAGGGTAAAGATTACGTCATGCAAGATGGCGACATATGCCTATTTAGATTCAATGTATAAAAAATGAACAACAGTTCATTTTTTTAAATAAAATAAAGAATATTTGTTTACTTTTCAAATATAATTTGTTATAATCTATAGCGAGTAATTAATTTACTCCTTGCTTCTAAAAAGAAGCCAATAGACCACAAGGAGGTGTAAAAATGAAACATTATGAAATTATGTTTATCGTAAGACCAACTTTAGGAGAAGATGAAGCAAAAAAAGTAGTTAAAGATTTTGCTGAAACTATCAAGAAAAACGGTTCTAAAGTAACAGATGAACAAGCTATGGGACAAAAAGAACTTGCTTACGAAATAAAAGATTTCAAAAGCGGATATTACTTTGTGTTTCAAGTAGAAGGTAAAGATGATAAAGCAATTAAAGAATTCGATCGTTTAGCCCTTATCAGCAAAGATATAATTCGTCATTTAATTACAAAAATAGAAGACTAAGAAAAGAGGTATTTATATGAACAGAGTTTGTTTAGTTGGTAGGTTAACTGCTAAACCAGAATTAAGATATACAGGTTCTAATATTCCATACACTAGATTTTCTCTAGCTGTTAATAGAACTTTTAATAATTCCCAAGGAGAAAGAGAAGCCGATTTTATAAACATTGTTGTTTGGAGAAAACAAGCAGAAAATGTTGCAAATTATCTAGATAAAGGTAGTCAAGTATCAATCGAAGGTAGAATTCAAACAGGAAATTTCACTGATAAAGATGGAAATAAAAGGTACACAACCGATGTTGTTGCTGACTCTGTACAATTCTTAGAATCAAGAAGAAATAGAGAAAATTCTACTCCATATGATTATGCTGATGCACCAGCACCAGAAGAACCACAAAATAGTGTTGATGTGGCTGATGATCCTTTCGCTGATTTTGGGGATAACGTTTCAATTGATGATAATTTTCTAGAATAAAGGAGGATATATATGGCAGAATATCGTAGAAAAAAAAGAAAAGTATGCCAATTATGTGCCGGAAAAGAAATAACATATAAAGATGAAAATATTAAAAAATATGTTAGTTTAGATAAAGGTAAAATATTACCAAGAAGAATTACAGGTACATGTGCTAAACACCAAAGATATGTCTCTGGTGAAGTTAAAAAAGCTAGATTTATGGCTTTATTACCATTCGTTAAATAATACTTACATTTGTAAGTATTTTTTTTACACATAAAAAAAACACCGAAGTGTTTAAATTCTTTTAGTTTTTTCATCAGACGTTTGAACAATATTATTGTAATAAGCAAATAAACTAAATATATCAGAGATAGAATAATCACCAGAACGTTTAAGTTCCAAAAAGCTTTGCCAAAAAGGTTCAAAAGATTCGTAATAACCATCATATATAGGGTCAAATATTTTAAATTCCTCACGCATCACGTCAACGAGTTCATTACGAGAAACTGTAGCTTCTTCAAAAGAATCATACAAAGTCATATCCAAATCTATAACTGGTAAAAGAGGAAATTGTTTCTTTAATTCCAAAGCCTTCAAATAAAAAGGATTTAATTCCTTTGACCCATCAGTCACACAAAAAATACCAATTGGATCAAAGCCCTTTATCAAAATTTCATTATACCTATAAGTATCTCTAATTACATGATCCATCGATTGAACTATCGGCATAACCGTAGAAACTCGAAGATCTTCTTCCCTAAAACCTTTGTTTGAAACATGCAAATCTTCATTACAAGTCATTACAATATTCTCAGGATTTAAAATAAAACCATAAGGATGTCTAAAAGGACTATTGTGTTCACTAGTTAAAAGGGATGTTGAAATATAATTCCCGCGGTAATCACCTTCCCAATCCAAAGAATAAGTTGAATGACATAAAAATTTAAAAGGAAGCCCTAACTTATATTCATAGGGATCAGTAAGTCTATTTTTAAAATCATCTAAAATAATTTCTTGAATATCTTTGAATAAATCTTCTAATTTTTTAATATCAATAGGTTTTTGAGACAATAAATCGTCATACAAAGCACGGTATTTTTGAACGGCCTCTTCATCCAAAACATCACCTAAATCTTTTAACAAATCATCTTTAAAATTAATCATATCATTCAACTTACGAACAGAAAGCTGGAAGTCAAAAAAATTATCAAGATAAGAGATTAATTGTTCTAATTTAAACGCTTCCTCATCACTTACGCATTTTATAAAATAAGAGTTTAATATGGAAGCCTTTCTTTGTAAATAAATTGCATCTTTTGGTTTCAAAACAGAACTTATATCAAAACCAATACTTTCGAAATCTTTAGTGATTTTATCCAACTCTAAAGAAAAAGTATCAATATTAATATCATCTATACTTATTCTAATATAATCAAAAAGACGTGATAAATAATTTAAAAAAGTCGCTTGATTAATAATAACACAATCATTATCTTCACACATCTTTTCAAAATCAAAAGTAGTCCATCTTTTATCAATAAAACTATCTAAATATCTCGCATAACTTTTACTAATTTTAATGTTTATTTGACCGTTATCATAAACAAAAGAAATGTTTTCCATAAAACCACCTTATTTTATATATAAAATAAAAATAAGAAAAAGTAAATACAAAATTTTAAAAAAATCCCACCTTTTACACAAATACATGATATAATTATAAAAGATAAGGAGGAATAAAATGAATAAAGAAGCTTCTTTAGAAGATATTGTAAAAAATGATTATCAAGAAAAAACAATATTAGATTTAAATATTCCTAATAAAAAAATTGGAGTAGCCAGTGATCATAGAGGTTATAAATTAAAACAAAAACTTACAAATTATTTAAATAAAAAAGGGTATACTGTTGTTGATTACGGATGTGATGACACCTCATCCCATGACTATCCCGAATATGGCTTTAAATTAGGAAAGGCTATTCAAAGTAGAGAGGTTGAACGAGGTATTGCCATTTGCGGTAGCGGAATTGGCATCAGTATCGCCTGCAATAAAGTAAAAGGTGTAAGATGCGCTAAAGTAAATAATACAAAAGAGACAAAATATACCAGAAATGATAATGATGCAAACGTTATTGCTTTAAATGGTAATATGCCTTTATATAGAGCCAAAGATATAGTCGATGTATTTTTAAAAACGCCATTCAGTAATGAAGAAAGACATAAAAATAGAAACGAGATGTTAAATAATTACCATGATTAAAATTGCCTTATACACTACAATTTTAATAATTACTATTTGGGCATTAGAAAGCATCGATATTACCGGGCTATTTAAAAAAAACAGATATTATGAATCAAGGGTATTATATGTAATAATAAGTATGGCTTTAACTTATCTAGTAGTAAATTTTATATATGATTTTATAATTAGTGCAAAGATTATATAAAAGGAGGACTTATGAAAAAGGTAGCTATTATTACTTTATTAGTATTACTAATACCTTTTTTTGTTACCAAAATTTTTACAAAAAAAGAAAATATTAAATATAAATTTATAAAAAATTGCATAATAAAAGTAAAAGATGAAAAAACAAACAAAATAATGGAAATACCGTTTGAAGAATATATTATCGGTGTAGTATCAGCCGAAATGGGACCAAGTTTTGAAATAGAAGCCTTGAAAGCGCAGGCTGTTGCTTCAAGAAGTTATGCCTTATATCATATGAATGGAAAAGAATATGACGTAACAAACACCACATCAAACCAAGTCTATTTAACAAATGAAGATCTAAAAGAAAAATGGAAAAATAATTATCAAAAAAATATAAACAAAATAAAAAAAGCCGTAGAAGAGACAAAAGGAGAATATCTAACATATGAAGGCAAAGTCGCAAACACTTTGTTCTTCGCATCAAGCCCTGGAAAAACCGAAAACAGTGAAGAAGTTTTTGTTTCAAAAATGCCATATTTAAGAAGCGTTGGAAGCTCATGGGATGAAGATTTATTTGTAGATACAATAACCCTAGAAATAGAAGATTTTTATAAAAAGCTAAAACTTCCACCAAGTCCAACATTAAATATTGAAATATTAGAAAAAACAAGTACCGGAAGAATAAGAACTTTAAAAATAAATGGCACAGAAATTAAAGGACGCGATTTTGCTCAAAAACTAAATTTAAAATCAAATTTTTTTGAAATAAGCAAAAATGAAAGCAAAATTACAATCATCACTAAAGGTTATGGACACGGAGTTGGTTTAAGTCAGTATGGAGCCAATGGCATGTCTAAAGAAGGAAAAAATTATAAAGAAATTCTTTCACACTACTATATAGGAACAGAAATAAAAAAAATGTAGTATATTTTTTTTAGTATTGTTCACACTTATAGTAGAGGTGAAAAAATGGAAAAAAGAAGATTAAAAAAAGAAGTAATTTATGGCATATACATATGTATAACAGTCTTTGTATTAAGCCTAATTTATTATATTGACTTATCTAGTAAATCACTAAATAAAGAGATTAAAAAAGATGAGTATACATATGTCTCTAAATTATTTGATAATGGTATCAAATCAGTAGTAAAAACGCAAACCACACCAAAAGTTATAAGACCATACACAAATAGTGAGGTAAAAATAGTCAAAAATTTCTATGACTACAAAGGAGAAGAAAAAACTCAAGAAAATTCCATCATAAATTATGAAAACACCTACATGAAAAATAGTGGAACTATATATGGTGGAATTAATGATACCTTTGATGTCGTTTCAATATTAGATGGAAATGTAACAAGCGTTAAAGAAGATAACTTACTGGGGAAAGTAGTTACCATAGCTCATGAAAACAACATAGTTACAAGTTACCAAAGTCTAAAAGAAGTAACCGTTAAAGAAGGCGATCAAGTAACTCAAGGTATGGTTATTGGAACAGCTGGCGAATCTAATTTAGAAAAAGATTTAGGTAATCATCTACTTTTTGAAATAAATGTTGATGGTAATTACATAAATCCTGAAAATTGTTTCGACAAACAAATAACTGAATTAAAAAATAACTAGAATAATAATTCTAGTTTTTATGTAGAAAAAACTCCTTTAAAAGCATTAAAAAAAATCACAAATATATACTTAATTAAAGGAGGTATTTCTTGAAAAATAGTATCAAAGAAAGAGTGTTAGTAGAAGCTAATCACATGATAAAAACAAACGAAACCATAAGAGAAATAGGGCGCACTTACAACATTTCCAAAAGTACAGTCCATAAAGACCTTAAAGAAAGATTGAAACAAATAGATTTAAATTTATATGAAGAAGTAAATAAGATAATAAAAAATCACATAAGCACAAGACATATTAAAGGTGGCCAGTCTACCAAAAAAAAGTATCTAAAAATGTGAGTAATATATATAAAAAGAAAAATATCTGTGCTATAATATATAAAGGGAAAAGGTGATAAGAATGTTTTCAAAAGATATCGGAATAGACTTAGGAACAGCTAATGTTCTTATTTACATAAAGGGGCAAGGGATAGTTTTAAATGAGCCAAGCATCGTCGTTATTGATGAAGACACAAAAAAACCAATCGCCGTTGGTAGAGAAGCTAAAGAAATGCTAGGTAGAACACCAGGACAAGTAAAAGCTATAAGACCAATGAAAGATGGAGTAATTGCTGATTTTGAAATCACCGAAATCATGCTTAATAACTTCATTAGAAAAGTAAATGGAAAAAGTTTCTTCGCACGACCTAGAATTTTAATATGCTGCCCATCAAATATAACGCAAGTTGAAAAAAATGCCATAAGAGAAGCAGCTGAAAAAACAGGTGCTAGAAAAGTATACTTGGAAGAAGAACCTAAAGTAGCCGCAATAGGCGCCGGCATGGATATTTCTAAACCAAGCGGAAATATGGTAATCGATATCGGTGGTGGAACTACAGATGTTGCCGTTTTATCACTAGGTGGAATCGTAAATTCAGCATCAATTAAAGTAGCTGGTAATGTATTTGATAGTGATATAATTAAATACATTAGAGAAAAGTATAAATTATTAGTAGGTGAAGTAACCGCCGAAGATATTAAATTCAAAATAGGGACAGTTTTCCCAGAATCAAGACAAGAAAAAATGGAAGTTAGAGGTAGAGACTTAGTAACAGGTCTTCCACATACGATAACCCTAACTTCAGATGAAGTCGAAGAAGCCTTAAGAGAAAGTTCACATATCGTTGTAAATACTGCTAAACAAGTATTAGAACAAACACCTCCAGAACTTGCTGCCGATATCATTGATAAGGGTATTGTCCTAACAGGCGGTGGAGCTATGGTTGATGGCTTTGATAAACTGTTAAGTCATGAACTTAAAGTACCAGTATTTTTAGCTGAAACTCCACTTACATGTGTAGTTGAAGGAACCGGAGTACTTCTTGATAACATTCCAGTACTAGAAAGTGGTTTAAATAAAAATTATTAGGACATAATATTACCAGGAAGGTGATATTATGAAAAAATTATTAAAAGAAAAAACAAATCCTTGGGAGAAAATAAACGTAGATGAAAAACAAAAAATCTATGACTTTTCCCAAGGATTTATTAGTTTTATAAGTAGTAATAAAACAGAAAGAGAATGTGTTAAAACAATTGAAAAAGAATTAATAAAAAACAATTTTAAAAACATTGAAACCATAACTAAATTAAAACCAAACGACAAAGTATATTACATAAATAGAAGAAAAAACATCTATGCAGCTATCATTGGTAAAAAAATAAACTTTAATATGATAGCGTCCCACCTAGATAGCCCAAGATTAGATTTAAAACCAAATCCAATATATGAAAGTGAAGAACTAGCTTTTTTTAAAACGCATTACTATGGTGGAATAAAAAAATATCAGTGGGTAAATATCCCGCTTTCTATGCACGGCATAATCATAACCAAAGATAAAAAAATAGAAATAAATATTGGTGAAAAAGAAAATGATCCAGTATTTACCATTCCTGATTTACTTCCGCACCTATCAAAAAACCAAGAAAACAAAACACTAAAAGATGCGATAGAAGGAGAAAACTTAAATATATTAATTGGCAGTATTCCCATTAATGAGGAAGTAGATACTAAAACAAAATTAAATATATTAAATATCTTAAATGAAAAATATAATATCAAAGAAGAAGATTTTGAAAGTGCTGAAATAGAATTTACCCCAAATTTTAAAGCTAAAGATTTAGGCTTTGATAGATCTTTAATAGCAGGGTACGGTCAGGATGATAAAGTATGTGCCTATACATCATTAAAAGCCTTACTTGAAATAGAAAATCCGGAAAAAACAGTTATATGCACATTAACTGATAAAGAAGAAGTAGGTAGTATGGGAAATACTGGTATGTTTTCAAACACCTTTGATTATTTTATAGATTTACTATTAGAAAAAGCAAATATAAATAATAAAGAAAAAACAAAAATATATAATAGTGCCAAAGTATTATCAGCTGATGTAACAGGAGCCTATAACCCAAACTATCCAGACATATATGAAAAAAATAATGAATCATATTTAAATAGAGGAATATCAATCATGAAATATACAGGATCACCATCAAAAGGTGGAGCATCTGATGCTAATGCTGAATATTTAGCCTACATAAAAAACTTATTCATAAGTAATAATATTACCTATCAAGTATCAGAAATGGGTAAGATAGGAGTAGGTGGAGGAGGCACAATTTCTTATATATTAGCCAATAAAGGTATGGATGTTCTAGACTGTGGAATTCCTATATTATCAATGCACTCACCTTATGAAATTTCTAGTAAATTTGATGTCTACACCTCTTATAAAGCTTATAAAGCATTTTATGAAAGCAAATAAAAACCAATACAATTAAATTGTAGCACATTACCAAGCAAAAAAAAGAGATGTCTTGGTAACAGAAGCAAATTAAATAGAAAAAAATAGAGCTTCCGATGCAATATAAGAAAAAGTGGAATAAACTGTAAAAATATGGTAAAATTATGGATAGAGGTGAGGTGTATGGATCAGGATGTAATGGTTAAGATATTACTAATGATTGCGACAACTTTTATATCCGTAACACTACTAGTTCCATTTATTAAAAAAGTTGCTATTCATATTGGTGCGTTAGATATTCCAAACGAAAGAAAAGTACATAAAAGTCCTATGCCAAGATTAGGCGGGCTTGCGATGTTCCTAGGCTTCTTACTTGGATATATGATTTTTGGTGAACCAAGTAGTGCGATGAATTCAATTT
Organism: uncultured Muribaculaceae bacterium; assembly: GCA_964553605.1. Taxonomy (GTDB): domain Bacteria; phylum Bacillota_I; class Bacilli_A; order RF39; family UBA660; genus Coprosoma. Next base: position 47,826 of record CAZKKR010000001.1, read on the forward strand.
TAATAGGCAGTTTTATAGTCGTTTTAGCAGGAACAATTGATGATATTAAGCCTTTAAAATCATCAGTCAAATTTGCTGCTCAAATAGTATCTGCAGCCACAATTGCTATATATGGAAAATTATTAATACAAGATATTACAGTGTTTGGCATGTATTTTGATTTTGGAATATTTGCTTATCCAATAACGATATTCTTTGTCTTAGGATGTTTAAATTGCATTAATCTAATTGATGGCTTAGATGGCTTAGCTGCTGGCATAAGTGCGATATATTTCGCCACTATTGGATTAATATCAATTATAATGGGAAAAATGGGTTTAGATTTTATTTTAACATTCATAATGTTAGGAGCAGTTTTAGGATTCTTAGTTCATAACTTCCATCCAGCTACTATATTTGCTGGAGACTCAGGATCATTATTTATGGGCTTTATGATTGCTGTAATTGCCTTACTTGGATTTAAAAGTGTAACTTTAACATCACTAATAATTCCATTATTAATACTTGCTATTCCAATATTAGATACCATATTTGCCATATTAAGAAGATTATTAAAAGGTGAAAAAATATCTAAACCAGATAAAAAACACTCTCATCATCAGCTATTAAATAAAAATTTTTCACATAGAGCTACAGTTCTAATTATATATGGAATTGATATTCTATTTGCTTTCGCATCAATTATATATGTTCTTCACGATAGAAAACTAGGGTATATTATATATACTGTCCTTACAGTTATCGTTCTAGCATTTGTTTTAACAACAGACATAGTAGTTGATAAAGAAAGATTACCAAAATTAATTAAGAAAAAGTAATGAATAATTACTTTTTTTATATGCATAATAAAAATGGTGATATTATGCAAAAAGAAATAATTGACCTACTAGATGTTATTTTAAGATGTTTAGTATCAATAGTAACTTTGTTTTTTGTAACTAAAATGATTGGCAAAAAACAAGTTTCCCAGTTTAGTTTATTTGATTATGTTATAGGTATATCAATAGGTAATTTTGCAGCTGAAATGGCCATTAATTTAGATTCATCATACCTACATGGAACTATTGCCGTTATTGTCTTCGGTGTAGTAGCTTATTTAGTGTCTGTAATAACTATGAAAAACATAAAAATAAGAAAATTTATAATTGGCGACCCTAACATATTAATAAAAGACGGTAAAATATTATATAATAGTTTAAAAAAATCAAAATTTGATATTAATGATCTATTAGAAGAAGCTAGAATAAATGGTTACTTCGATATATCAGAAATAGATTACGCTTTAATGGAAGCAAATGGCAAAGTAAGCTTTTTAGCCAAACCAAATTATCAAAAACCATCCAATAAAGATTTAAAATTAAAAGTAACTAAACAAGGATTATGCATAAATTTAATAATAGATGGAAAAATAATTGAAGGAGCTTTAAAAGATGTTCATAAAGAAAGAAAATGGTTAATGCACGAACTAAAAGTAAAAGGCTATAAATTAGAAGAAGTCCTTCTTGCCACCTACGACTTAGAAAACAATTTAAAAGTTTACGGAAAAAACGTAAATGATAATAGTTACACAGTCTTAAACTAGATTTATAAGTATATATTTGCTATAATTTAAATTGGTGATATTATGAAACATTACTGCGCCTCAGCCTTTGTTATAAATCCTGAAAATAAAACTCTATTATTAGTAAAACATGGAGACTATGACAAATGGGTTCAACCAGGGGGACACATTGAAGATGAAGAAAATCCTGAAGAAGCAGCTATCAGAGAAGTTTATGAAGAAACAGGAATTAAAATAACCTTAAAAGGAGAACGCTTCCCAAGAGAAGATGATTTAATAAGACCATTAGGTATTCAGTGTAATCGTAAAAAGGATGGAACCAGATTTATCGATATCATTTATTGGGGAACACCAAACAACCCCGAAGCCGAATTAAAACTAAATGATGAAAGTATTGAAATTGGCTGGTTTACTAGAACAGAACTAGATAGATTACCAATATTTCCTGATGTAAAAATAACTATGGATTACATTCTAAGAACATACCTTGGAGAAGAATAATGATAAAAGAAGTAAAAATAAAAAATAAAAAGGACCTATATAAGTTTTACAAAAAATTACCCTTATATAGGTCGTTATTTTATAAAAATGTTACCTTCATATATAATGAAAACAAATTTGAAATAAAAGAAATAATTAATTCTTTAAACATTAAAAATAGAAAAAAACGCTTAATATACATCTTTGACACTGCCTGCCGTCAAATAGATGACAACTGTAAATATAAAAACATCTGTGGATTTAAAAATGGGATATGTATAAATCATCAAAAATTAAAAAAAGACTATAAAAATGGATGCTGCAGATGGTGCCTATACCAAAGCGCTAAAGGATGCACCACCCAAAATCTAACATGCAAATTATTTAACTGTACTGAAGTAGAAAAAAGATGTAAGATGCTAACATTCGAAGATATAAATGTATTAAAACTTTTAACTAGAAGGCAAAAAGCTATAGTAAAATCAAATTACTTCACAAAAAAAGAAAGCTATATTAATGACTTATATATAGGTTCCTTTGTTATTTGGGAAATAAAACAAATATTTAGATTTATTAAAATATTTATAAATATAAATGTTTTAAAAAAATCATTTAAATAAATTTTTAATTTCTAAAGAAGTCTTATTATAGACTTTTTTCTTTATTCTATTAATAATTTTCCTTCTAGTCTTTTTATTAAATAAAGAAACTATCAAAATAATAATAAATAAAATAAATAGAATAATAAATTGATTATAATTATAATTACTCCATATATTTAATTTTTTCCTTTTCGCATAGTTTTCCGCAAGTAATAATTTATCAGTATATTTATAATCACCATATAAATACGCCACTTTGGCAAGTCCTTTTTTAACTAGTTTTTCCTGAAGTAATTTGCCATCAGTAAAAACCCAAACCAAATCTCTACCGTATTTATCTTTCTTATCACTATTATTATCATATTCCAAAATAATTTCTTTAGCCATTTTAAGTTTCATACAAGTATATATTCTAGCTTCATCACCAAAAGGATCACCTTTTTGATCACCATGTTTAATCTCTGGAGCATCTACTGCTAAAAATCTCATTTTACGAACTTTACCATTTACTTTTAAACTAATAGTATCTCCATCAATACATTTATTAAATTTAATTTCTTCGGCCTTAACAGAAGAAATATTAACTATTAAAAATAATATTAATATGATATATATTTTTTTCATATAATCACCATATATATTATATAACTTTATAAAACTTTTTTCCACCATGATAAAAACATCAAAAAAATTGACTTTTAAATATAAAAATAATATAATACTGCCGGTAAAAAAAGGAGGCGTAACCATGTACGAAGAAAAAAAATATGGCCTAACTTTTATAGTGGATGCAAGAGTAGAATTAATACATGCCATTCTCTCAAAACTAAAAAAAGATTATAAAAAATTTCCAAATTTAATCAAAAAAAACTATGACGAAGAGTTAGACTTCATAGAAGTATGTAATACTGATTATGCGAAAAAGTTTTATGAATTAATTGACTTTAATAAAAATCCAAAGTTATTAAAGTGGGCGGAAAAGCTTGCCGATTTGTCTGACTGCGGGATGACATTTGAAATAGCAATGATGTTTGATGAAAATTTTAATAAACAAATTGAAAGAGTAACAAGCGTTCACAACGAGTACCCAGATTTTATAGAGTTCTTAGAAGAATTTTCTGCATTCGAAAAAACAATACAAGAATTTATTGAAAAAAGTAGATACATAGAATTTTATAATGAAAATCATAAAGAATTTCATAAGATGATTGAAGATGCATCAAGTGAATACCCAGAAAACTTAGACATGAATGATATGAAAGAGTTTTACGGACTAACCTTTAAAAAACACCCTGTTATATATTCTCAGTTTTATAACGGCGGAATCGGCTTTGAAATAGAAAAAACACCTCACTGTTTTAAAGGCTTATGGATAGAAGACGGAAAATATTTTGAAAGTACAAACACAGTGGTAAACCTTTTTCATGAATACTCACACCCAATCATAAACCCATTAGTAGATAAATATTGGGAAAATTTTGAAAATAAAGAAAACCTTCTAGAAAATATAACTCAAAATAGTTTAGTAGAAGCATATCAAAAAAATAAAACCATATACTACGAATATTTTGTAAGAGCTGTATCAGATTTTCTAGGCAAAAAATATATTGACATTCACACTCGCATAGAAATTGATAAAGAACTAGGGTTTACAAAAATTGAAGAACTAATTGAACACATTGAAAAAGAATATAATATGGATGGTAATTTTGAAAAGTATTTTAAAGAAAAATTAATACCATATGTAAATGAACTTACAAGTAAATCTCATAAAAAAAGGAAATGATCATATATGGCAAAAGAAATAATATGTGAGTGTCCTAAAGTAATTTTGAAGAAGTTTTAAAAAATAAAGAATAAAGAATAAAGTTATTACCAAAAGATTATAAATATGAAAAAAAATATCACTTCTATTATATTGATATTTAATAGAGTAATTTTCAAACCAGGTATTGCATAGTTCCATATTAAATTACGCTTTAAATTACACCGACAAAAACGTTAAAAAACAAGTAAAATAAACTTGTTTTTTAATTTTATAAGTGATATAATTAACCCTGTGCGAAAAGAGGGACTTATATGAAACAAAGAAATATAGCGATAATCGCCCATGTCGATCATGGTAAAACAACCCTTGTAGATGAACTATTAAAAAAATCAGGAACTTTTAGAGAAAATGAAGAAGTTCAAATAAGAGCTTTAGATTCCAATGATATCGAAAGAGAAAGAGGAATTACTATTTTAGCTAAAACAACAGCCATTGATTATAAAGGGTATAGAATAAACATTCTAGATACACCCGGTCATGCCGACTTTGGCGGTGAAGTAGAAAGAATCATGAATATGGTTGATGGTGTATTACTAGTTGTTGATGCTTATGAAGGAACTATGCCTCAAACAAGATTTGTTCTTAAAAAAGCTTTAGAAGCCGGAGTAGTACCAATAGTTGTCGTTAACAAAATAGATAAAGAATCAGCTAGACCAAAAGAGGTTGTAGATGAAGTCATGGATTTATTTATTGAACTAGGAGCCAGCCTAGAACAATTAGAATTTCCAGTAATCTATGCATCTGCAATCGAAGGAACATCAAGTTACGATCCTGATATAAACACTCAAGAAAAAACCATGGAACCAATATTAGATACTGTTATAAAATATATTCCAGAACCTAATGTTGATCCAAACGGGTCATTGCAATTCCAGCCAGCTTTACTAGACTATAATGACTATGTTGGAAGAATAGGTGTTGGATTAGTTAAAAGAGGGACTTTAAAATTAAACAGTATGGTATCTTGCGTTAGATTAGATGGAAGTATTAAACAATTTAGAATTCAAAAAATATTTGGATACTTTGGATTAAATAAAATAGAAGTAACTGAAGCTAAAGCTGGAGATATAGTAGCTATAGCTGGGCTTCCAGATATATCTGTTGGCGAAACAGTTTGTGAAATAGGAAAAGAAGAAGCCCTACCAAAACTTAGAATTGATGAGCCTACTTTACAAATGACCTTTGGGGTTAACACATCACCATTTAATGGAAAAGATGGAAAACTAGTAACAGCAAGAAAAATTGAAGAAAGATTAATGAAAGAAACGGAAAGAGATGTATCCTTAAAAGTATCTCAGGTAGATTCAGAATCTTGGATAGTATCAGGTAGAGGAGAACTTCACTTATCAATTTTAATTGAAAATATGCGAAGAGAAGGTTATGAACTTGAAGTATCAAAACCACAAATAATTATCAAAGAAATAGATGGTAAAAAATATGAACCATTTGAAGAAGTTCAAATTGACGTTCCAGAAGAATATATGGGTAGTGTAATTGAAAAATTAGGATTACGTGGCGGTAATATGCAAAATATGGAAACTAAAGAAGGCAGTGCCAGAATAAATTATTTAATGCCATCAAGAGGCTTAATTGGTTTTATGACCGAATTTATGACCTTAACTAAAGGATATGGAATAATAAATCATACATTTTCTTCATATGAACCTATGGTATCAACAAATGTTGGTCAAAGAAAATCAGGTGTTTTAGTATCAATTGATAATGGCAAAGCAACAGCTTATGCTTTAGGTTCTTTAGAAGATAGAGGAATAATGTTTGTTGAACCAGGAACAGAAGTTTATGAAGGAATGATCGTTGGTGAAAACAATCACGAAAACGATTTAGCCGTAAATGTTACTAAAGGAAAACAAATGACTAATACTAGAAGTGCTAATAAAGATCACACCGTAGTTTTAAAAAGACCTAGAGAAATGAGCTTAGAAGTATGTTTAGACTATATTAATGAAGATGAATTAGTAGAAGTAACGCCACTAAATTATAGAATGCGTAAGAAAATACTAAATACTAATGAAAGAAAAAAATATGAAAATAAGAAAAGTATGGGAAAAATAGATTAATTTAAATAATCTATTTTTTTATGATATAATAAAAACGGAGGATGCAATATGGATAATGAAATGAGAAGAGAAGACGGGGTAAATATTGAAAAAGAAATAAAAATAGGAGAGCACATCGCTGTACCACTATCACAAATAGGAATGTTTCTTATAACAGATGAGTATGCGGAGCAAAAAAAACAGCAAGGATTATTTCCATATGAAACATTCGTTGCCTCACCAAAAGAAAATATGGAAGATCATCTTTTAATATTACAGTATCTAGGAAATTCACAGTTCTTAGAACTTATCTCTGGTCATACAGTAACCGATAGTTATAGTGAGTATACCGAAAATGAAAACAATCCAGCAAACAATATACAAGATATGCAAAGCTTCCAAAAGGCCGTAGAGTATATAAATGAAAATCCTTTAGGACTTCGTAATCTAGATGAAAAAGCCATACCATTAACGGAAGATGTAAAAAAACAATATAGAGAAGACACTTTAAAAAATCAAGATTACATAATAGAAACTTTATCAAATTTAGAAAAAGAAGCTAAAAAAGAAAATGAAACAAGATTAACCCAAATTGCTAACATCTCACAAAATGATGCTGAAATGGAAGATGTTGATCGTTTTATTGAAAATCATAGCCGTAAAATGTAAAAAGTCACGCTTAGCGTGACTTATTTATTTATTTATCTTATTACTTTCATAAAATAGTGGATATATTTCGTATCCATTTTCTTTTAAATAATTTATTGCATCAGGTAAAATAGCAGTGGTATATTTGCTGTAATCGTGGAATAATATTACCTCTATATTATCATTTATAGTAGATTTGAAATTAGCAAAAGCTTGTTCATTGGATGCAAGTCCACCACCATCACCGTCGCCAGCGCTCCAATCAACCCAGCCATATCCACGGGCTTTTAATTTAGAAATGATTTCATTTTTAAACCCTCTAGCAGATGCACTACCACCAGGAAAACGTACTATATTAGTTAAATAACCACCAGTTTGATTTTTAATATGTTCTTCTTGTTTTATAATCGCATCCATAAATGAATCAGAACTATTATATAAACCTTTAAAAATCGCGTGAGTGTATGTGTGATTAGCGATAGTATGACCTCTTTTAACATACTCTTTATATAATTTAAAACAGTCAGCTTCTTTATTATCATAACAGTATTGTCCATTAGCGGAAATAGTAAAGAAAGTAGCTTTAACATCATATTTATCTAATATATCAAGTACCTTATAAGTATTAAAATAAGGACCATCATCAAAAGTCATATAAGCTATTTTTTTGTTGCTTTGACCATTAATAATTTTATCTTCTAAATCTTTAATAGCTTTAAAATAATCACTTTTAATTTTATTAATACTATTATCAATATCTTTATAAGAATTTATCTTTTCATCTAATGAAGATAATTTTATAGATAAATCGCTAGCAGATTTTTCTTTATTTTTAATCTCAATTTTTAAATCATCGTATATTTTTTTATTAATTTTTGCCTCTTTATCAAAATAGTAATATAATCCCAAACAAATTAATATAAGAAAAAGAAATATAAAAATAAAAACTATTGATTTTTTAATTTTTCTGCTTCTTTTTGCCATACTTTTAATAAGTCAGTTTTTTCCTTATTACTTTCTTCTAATTTTTTAATTTCCTCTTCTTTTTCTTTTATTTGGTCATTAAGTTTTTTAATTTTAGAATCAAGGATTTCTAATTTTTGCTTACTATCACTAACATCAGTATATTTTAAATTTCTATTATAACTAGAGTAAGTTAAATAAATACAAAAACACAATAAAACAAAAGTTAAAACTAATAATACCCGCTTCATACTCCTCACCACCTACATTTTAGTATATAGACCATTTTTAGTCAATAAAAAATGTGCTAAAATAATAGTAGTGATGGAATATGGAAAAAATAGAAAAATTAAAACAAATAATTGATGAATCAAATAATATTGTAGTCTTTACTGGAGCCGGAGTATCAACAGATAGTGGCCTTAAAGATTTTAGAAGCAAAGACGGATTATATAATAAAAGCTTAGTCGCAGAATATATGCTAAGTGATGTGTGTTTTTATGATGAAACAGAAGAGTTTTATAAATATTATAAAGAAAACTTTAACTGCTTAAATATAAAACCAAATGATACCCATAAATTTATAAAAAAACTAGAAGATATAGGTAAATTAAAAACTGTAATTACTCAAAATATTGATGGACTTCATACTAAAGCAGGTAGTAAAAATGTCTATGAAATACACGGGACCATATATAAAAATCACTGTCTTAAATGCCATAAAGAATATGGACCAGAAAAAGTATTTAATGAAAAAAATATCCCAATTTGTGATTGTGGTGGTCTAATAAAACCAGATGTTGTTTTATATGGTGAAAGCTTGCCAGAAAAAGAATATCAAGAAAGTATAAAAGCCATTACTAAGTCAGATTTATTATTAGTCCTAGGAACATCCCTAACCGTTTTTCCAGCAAACAGTATGATAGATTATTTTAATGGTAAATACTTAGTAATAATCAATAACGATAAAACCCCATATGATAGTAGAGCTTACCTAGTTATTAATGATAATTTAGCAAAAATATCTAAAACATTAATGGAGAAAATAAAATGAAAGAAAAAATAAAAGAAATAAAAAGGGAAATAGGTAATAATATTACCTTAGTAGCCGTATCAAAAACAAGAAGTAATGAAGAAATATTAAAAGCTTATAATCTAGGTATTAAAGACTTTGGTGAAAACTATGTAAAAGAATTAATAACTAAAATGGATAGTCTTCCCAAAGATATCAAATGGCACATGATAGGACATCTACAAACAAACAAAGTAAAAGAACTTATTAAAAGAAATATATATTTAATAGAATCAGTAGACTCTATTAAATTAGCTAAAGAAATCAATAAAGAAGCTATCAAAAATAATAAAATAATAAACATATTAATAGAAGTTAATATAGCAAATGATCCAAATAAAACCGGAATTAAAAAAGAAGAATTAGAAACCATAATAAAAGAAATAAAAAACCTTTCAAACATTAATTTAAAAGGATTAATGGCCATAGCCCCTAATACAAATAATACAAAAATAATAAAAAAATCATTTAAAGAAATGAAATAGTTAAAAAATAAATATAATCTACAACTACTATCAATGGGCATGAGTAATGATTATAAAATAGCCCTAGAAGAAGGAACCAATATAATAAGAATAGGTACTAAAATATTTGGGGAAAGAAAGTATAAGAATAATATGTTATAATTAAATAGAGGTGTATCTTTATGAAAGAATTACAAGAAAAGATTGAAAAATTTAATGAAGAAAGAGATTGGGATCAATTTCATTCTCCAGTTAATTTAGCAAAGAGTATTTGTATCGAAGCCGGGGAATTATTAGAATGTTTTCAATGGAACGATAATTATGATTTAGAAGAAGTAAAAGAAGAACTTGCCGACGTATTAAATTATTGTATTCAAATGGCAAATAAATTAGGGGTAGATCCTAAACAAATAGTTTTAGATAAAATGGAGAAAACCGCACAAAAGTATCCCGTTGAAAAAGCAAAAGGAAAAAGCACAAAATATAATAAGTTATAGGAGTTAATATGAAAAAAGCAATTGATAATCTTATAAAATATCTTAGTAGTAAATACAAATCTTTTGAAATGGAAAATATATATAATCATAAAAATGTTAGAAGGTATACAAAACCTACAATGGCTGGTTATGTTGAAAATGCAATTGCTCTTTTAATTGATGATATACTTTCTGAAAGAAAATTGCATTTTTTAATTGATTCACAAATATCTGTTGGTGAAAGACAACCTGTTAGACCTGATATTCTTATTTATGATGATAATAATATTATACATTGTATTGTAGAAGTAAAATCCCAATTAGGATATTCAGGTGGATTTAAAAAAGATGCTTATTACGATAAAATTAAGAAGATAAAAAAAGCTGCTAAAGATGGTGTTTTAAAGTTAAAAAAAGAAAAAATAGAATTTACAGTTTCAAATAACTGTTGCGATTTAGTTGTAATCCTAATGAATGCAAATAGCCATGGTAATGCTGGTAAATTTAAAGACGTTAACAGTTTTGTTTTGTTTTCGTCTAATAAAAACGATTTATGGTATGATAGTCTCTCAATTAATAAGTTGAATATGAAAGAAAATGGTTTTTATGATTTTTGTGAATTTATTAAAAAAATAGGTGATTAATATGTTAGTGTATGAAGGAATTAAATCAGGTTTTATTGATGATGTTAATTTAAATAGAATTGTTGATAAAATATATAATAAATATAAACAATATTTTGGAAGGACAAGTGAATCTCAATTAAATTCTTGGAAGAACTCTATGCAATATATGAGAGGGGTATTAGATGATAAAGAAATCCCAGATAATGCTGGTGTAGCAATTGAATTTAATATTCCAACAACTTCCAAAAGAATAGATTTTATATTATCTGGTAGAGATAAAAATAAAAAAGAATCCATTATTATAATAGAATTAAAACAATGGGAAACATGTACTGCAGTAGAAGGTAAAGATGCTATAGTATCTACTTTTACTGGTGGGGGAATTAGAGAAGTGGCACATCCATCTTATCAAGCAATGAGTTATGCAAATCTAATTAAAGATTTTAATGAAACAGTTCAGTTAGATGATATAGGATTATATCCTTGTGCATTTTTACATAATTATGATTTAAGAGATGATGATCCTATCTGTAGTAGTCAATATCAAGAATATATAAACGAAGCTCCTATGTTTGGAACTAATGATT
>CAZKKR010000002.1:0-51130 GCA_964553605.1 uncultured Muribaculaceae bacterium
TGAGCCTAAGGATGAACCAACTACGAAAGAAGAAAAAAAAGTGAAACAAAATAATGAAATGCCAGTTATTTTATTTATAGTAATTGGTGCAGCTGTGACTGTAATAATTATTATATTTATTGTTTTTAGAAAGAAGAGATAGTATGAAAAAAAGAATAATTTATTTTTTGATATTAGTAACACTTTTTTGCTCATCATTTGGGAGTGTAAAAGCTGAGGGAGCTAATGCTGATGATTATGATCCTAACGGTCCTGGTGGTGGACAAGTCGGTGGTGCATGTTTATATGATAGAAGAGATTTATGGTGCAATAGATGGAAGAGCGTTCATATGAGTGTTGCAATAGTTTATTATGATGGTAAAAAAAATAATGATGGTACACCAACGAAACCTCAAGTAGTTGGCAACATGCAAAAGTATTACTATTTGTCTGATATGTGGGGTGGAGATGGAGATGCAAATTGTTTGACGTCACATACTTGCGGATATCCATCTCATGTAGATGAAACTAGGAGAGACGCAAATGGAAATGTTTGGAAACACCCATGGATGAGCAGAGGTGAGGACGGTAAAGTTGTGCTTTTCTCTAGTGAATATTTTCATTATGATACTGTTAGAGCTAATAGCTCTGATCTTAGTGTGCGAAAAGCAACATTTAGAAATTATGTAAAACATGAGTTTGGATATGATATTGACGCAGATCCTGATCAATTATTTGTAAAAGAAAGTTGTGAGGTTGATGTTAATAATCCGGGCAACTGTTATGGCAAACCAGGCTATCGTCTCAGGGCTGAAATTCATGGTTTAAATGGCTCTGGACACTCTAAACCATTGCAATCAATTGATTATTGGGGCGGCGATCTTAATGGTCCGGAAATGAGAGATGCATCTAATTCTATGACTGTTGAATGGCCAGACATTAATTACGGCTGTAGTAGTTATGGTACTGAGCGTCGTGGTAATGGGGTTGTGTGTAAAGATCGTAGCAGAGATAATTTGAACTGTCTTAGAAATAGAAATTGTGGTTGGGGAATATGGCTTGTAGATATTTCTAAATATATTCAACCTGGTTATGATTATTCATTAGATATGGCTTGCGTAAACTGTGATTCAACGCTTTCTGATAGTAAGGCTGTTGTTCTTCAGGATACAACTAACTGGGAGGCTATAGAAGCAAGTCCTAGAATGACAGGAATAAAAAATGCTCCAACATATTTCTATAAAAGCGGATATGGAACATTTTGTAGAGAGGAATATCATTTCTTTTTTCCAAATCAGAATGATAAAATTAAGGTTCAATTAGGTAGATATTTTACTTTAAATGCTAAACAAGAAGATCTTAATGTTGCGGGAGCAGACATACCGAACTTTAAACCAATTAAAGTTAAAAAAATTAGACAGTGTCGTAAAGGTGATTTGAGTAAATTTAATAATGATAGTTTTGCTAATTTTAGATCATGTGCTCCAGATATTGAAGTTTATTATAAAAACGAAAATGTATATGAATATAATAAAGATTGTTCTAAAAAATTAGAGAAATATACAGTTGAATCAGCTACAAGTAAGATAGAAAATAATCAATTAACACAAACGGCAATTTTCTATTATACTTTGCCAAAAGATACTTATAGATATATTCAAAAATTTGATGGAAAATCTGTTGACTTTTTGAAAGAAGATGTTGCTGGAGATGATTTAAAAGTTGGTAATTTCCCTGTAGCATTTAAATCTAATAAGGAAAGAAATAAAGCTAACGAAAAAATTATTGATATTAAATTCACATTTAGTTTTAATAGTTTGAATAAATGTAATTTTTCAAAATTTGATGAAGCTTATACTGAGAAAAATGATTATTTTTCAACAACAGGAACAACTATACAAATCGAGGATAATATTTATAAGAAATACATTAATGGAAAATCTGATGCGAATAACAATATAAATGATAGTGCTTGTGTCAAATTATTCGGATCTGCAAGTGCTGCTAGGTCTTGTATCGATGATAAATCTAGTAAGTCTAGAACAATAAATAAAATGGGTAGGTGTTTTGCAGAATTTCCTAAAATAAGTGGAACGACAAGTTGCCGTTTCACAGGTAGTTCGTATGCCTGCATGATTACAGATTGTAGCCCAACTGATCCTGATTATAATCCAGTAACTAAAACTTGTAATGGTGGAAAACCAGATTTCTGTGATGAAACTACTGCTGGAAAAGGTGATTACAAAGATTTAGTTTGGGATCCTGAAACTAAACAATGTGTAGGAAAATGTAATCAAAGTAATGCTGGAACCGGAAAATATAAAGACTTAGTTTGGGATCCTATTAAAAAAGTTTGTGGTACTTGTACTAAAGATACTGTTGGAACCGGAATATATAAAGGTCTAGTATGGGATGAAGTTAATCAGAAATGTGCGCCAAAACCTAGTGATAAGTGTGAATTAGACTGTCCTACTTATAATGGTGAAAAGGCGTGTTGTGAAGATGCTTCTGGACGTTCTTTCTGCGGACTATTTATCGGTAAGAAAAAAGTTTGTCCAGGCAAACCAGATATACCAAATATGTCAAACTTAGTATTTAGACAGATTGATAAAAATAATCCTTTTACAGCACAGGATGGTGGTAATAGGCAAACTGGTGATAACTGGTGTGATAGAACAGATGCAAATACGAATGATTGTAGTACAGAAAATAAAATTGTAACTACAGTTATTAAAGAAAGCAACATTAGTGAAGAAGATGCAATGTATAGAGTAACGTTAGACTCTGAAGATATTAGCGCAATTAGAAATTATAACAAAAAACACGATTATGATGATTTTACATTAAGATGTTCTAAAAATGAAAAAGACAATACTTATGGTAGTAATTGTATTAGTGAGAAATTTTATAGTGAAACTAATTTAACGCTTAGTGGACAATGTGGTGGTGCTAATCACAATGTTGGTTCATTTAATAATTGTGTAAAGTAGGTGGTGATTAAATGAAGGAATCGTTTTGGGGAATATTTGTTATATTCCTTGGAGTTCTCGGAATAACATTTATAGTGTTATTTCAAAATCTTACTAATACTGATCAGCATAATACGCAACTTTTGCAGGAAGTTACAGAGGCTTCAATGAGAGATGCAATTGATTATGCTAATTATAGAGCAACGGGTGTAATTAAAATTAACCGAGAAAAATTTGTTGAAAATTTTATTAGGAGATATGCCGAAAGTGCGAGCCGCTCTAGAAAATATGAAATTATTTTTTACAGCATAAATGAAACACCACCGAAAGTTAGTCTTGCAGTTAAAAGTGGTGTTACGGGTATTAATAACAGTACTGAGGTTGATTTTGATTTAACTAATAAGATAGATGCAATTCTAGAGACGCCATATTAATAAAAGAGAGAAAAGGAGAAGACAATATGAATAATTTATTAGAATCATTTAAGAGATTTTTCAAAAACAAAAATACTGTAACCATAATCGGAGTAATTGTTATATTGGTGTTACTTTATATTGGTTATAGTTCACAAATCAATAAGGCTGTTAATCCAGTTACAGTATATGTAGCTACGGAAACAATTCAGCCACGTACGGAAATAACAAGTGATATGGTGCAAACTATAGATATGCCTAATATCTCTGTTTCAGAAGACGTACTTTTATCCAGAGATTCAATTGTTGGACGTTATTCTAACATAAACTCTGTAATTCCAAAGGGAAGCATGTTTTTCAAAGATATGGTTGTAGATAAACAAGATCTTCCTGATGCACCTTTTATGAAATTAAAGGAAGGTAATGTAGCTTATAACTTCCCTGTTGATATGCAAACGACATATGGTAACTCAATTTTCCCTGGGAAATTTGTTGATATTTACATGAAAATTGGTAATGGTGCTGACGAAAAAGTTATGATAGGTAAACTTATTGAAAATGTTGAAGTTTTAGCAGTTAAGGATTCTGCTGGTAGAGCTGTATTTGAAAATACTAGTGAAGAAAGAACTCCTGCTATGATGATAATTGGATTATCACAAGATCATTATAATTTACTTATCAAAGCATATTATTTAAGTGATTTAGGTGTAGTACTTTATCCAGTACCTAGAGAAGCAGGAAGCGCTAATCAAGCTACAGCTTCTACACAAGAACTTAAAGAATATATTGAAGCTCATTCTATAAACATTCAGACAATCACACCAACAAATGATGCTGGTACAGCGACTGACAAATTACTTCCAACAGCAACAGAAACTGGTGGTAGTATTAATAAAGTTACAATTACTTATCCTAAGGGCTGTGGAAGTACTTATACATGTACTTATTCTAAAGATGGTGGTAAAGCTACTACAGTTAAAAAAACTACGCAAACAATTACTTATACCACTAATGGAACTTTAATTGCGACAGTTACAGAAAAAGATGGAACCGCTCACACTTTAACTACTAGTGTACCACTTAATGCTAATTCAACTACGGAGAATGTAGGTTAATGGATACTAATTTCGATCAAATAGATTTTGGGGCTCTTAAACCTTATCTAGATGACGATGATGTTACAGATATTTCATATGATAATGATGGACAAATACATTTAAAAACATTATCAAAAGGAATATTTAGAGTAGATAATCCAGCAATTAATAATGCTTTTATGGAAAAACTAGCCTTTCAGTGTTCAAATGTTATGGGTAAAACATTTAACATGGCTCATCCTTTTTTGGACGCTGAAAGTGCTGAACTTCGTTTGGCGTTTATTCATGATTCTGTTTCTCGAAATGGAATCGCTTGTGTTGTGCGTAAAACGCCAGCAAAGATTCGACTTCAAAAAGAAAAAATTCTTGCTGATAAATATGTTGAATTAGATATATTAGATTTTTTAGAGCAATGTGTTTTAGGACATTGCAACATGATTGTCAGTGGAGAGACTGGTTCTGGTAAAACTGAGCTTGTCAAATATTTGGCATCTAAGATTGCCGAAAACGAAAAAGTTATAACTATTGAAGATACTTTAGAGCTTCATTTGGATAGAATTTTTCCTCATAGAGATATCGTATCAATGAAGACTAATAATATTGCTTCTTATACTGATATTCTTGAGGCTTGCATGCGACAGAATCCAAAGTGGATACTTCTTTCGGAGGTTCGTAGTGCGGAAGCAGTTTTGGCTGTTCGTAACTCTATTTCTTCTGGGCACTATATTCTATCAACAATTCATGCTGATAAAGCGGCTTCAATTCCAAACCGTATGTATAGTTTGCTTGAAACTAATCAGGATTTGGAACAATTTATGAGCTCTATTTGTAGATATATTCAAATTGGTATTTATGTTAGAGGTTATACTGATAAAGCAACTCATAATTTTAAAAGAGAGATTGCGGAAGTTACCGAATTTTACGTAACAAATGATACTAATGAAGCTAAACATAATATTATTTATCGTAAGGGTGCAGATGGAAAGGTAATTAGAAATAATCCTAGTCCATACTTGATTGATTATTTAGAGGTTCAAGGTGTATTTTTACCTAAAGAACTTCAGAATATGGTTGGTGATGATTCGAAAGATAGTGAAGCTCCAGCTGTAGTTCAAAAAGCTCTTAGCGAAGATGATATATTTGATAATCAAACCGTTACTTTTAATAGTAATGGGGCAAAAATTGAAATAAATGATCAGGTTGAGAAGGAAATTCAACAAACGGCTACTAACGAAGGGCCGGCAGCTAAAGAGGAAGCTTTAGATGATGAACTTATTAATGAACCAGTATTTCCAACTGCTGATGTAAAACCGGCAGAACCTCAACCAACTGTTCAACAGACGCCAGTGCAGACTGTTACGGCACCAGTTAATACTAATCCAGTAAACGCTGCTGCAGTAAATAGTGTGCCAAGACCAGCACCTGTTACGGCGCCAGTTATGAATGGTGTGACTACGCCTACTGTTAATGCAGTGCCTGGTGCTACACAAAATGTGGCAAATCCTGCTCAGTCAGTTATAAATGTTAACGCACCTGGGGTTATTAATGGACAAACAGGTAATGATAAAGTAGAAAAATTATTTGGATAAAGGAGGCTAAAAGATGACATTTTTAATATTTATTATTGTTTTGGCAATTACTATATTTATTATTTTGTATAGAAATAATAGTAATACTAATAATGTTTATAAATTTATTAATGCTAAAATTAATTTTGCATATGAAAGATTTGCTCCTTATTCATTTAAAATTGTTAGAGAAAAGGTAAAAGAACTTGGACAAGAATATACACCTAGACAATATGCGATTCAAATTGTAACTTTTGCGGCTGGTGCAGCAATTGTCACATATTTATATTTTTATAACATAGTTGTTTCACTTATTTATGCGGTGGTTGCTGTTCTTGTGATTCCATATTTGACGTATTTACGTTGTAAAAGACTTTACAGTGAATTTATATGTGAACAAATTCAAGTTTATACAACTAATACTATTATGGAATTTGCCACAACACAATCTTTTGTTAAGGCGTTAGAAGGTGTATATGAGTCTGATGTTCTTGAAGATCCTGTCAAAGCTGATGTAAGAGCGATGATTGATATGGCCTATGAAAATGGTACTATTGATCAGTCTTTAGATTACATGAATGCAAAATATGATTTTTACATTGTAAGAAATATGCATCAATTATTCTTACAGATAACTAATGAAGGTTCTAGAGATGCGGGAGAATCACTTGAAAATATGAGCCAAGATATTGATATGCTTGTTGAAAGTGTTTATCGTGACCGCATTGATAGAGCTGGTTTCCATAAAAAGTTTTTACAATTCGGTATTATTTTGTACTTGATGGTTATGCTTGTACAATTTATGCTGGGAATTGAAACTTATAATGAGATGCTTAATGATTGGTGGGTAAGATTACTTTTACACGGAATAATTTGGCTTAATACGTATTTCTTACTATCAGGTGAAAAATATTATAATGAAGATGTGGGGGCGGAATAATGAATACGAGTTTTATATTTATATTTATAGGTATTATTTTAATATTTTTGCTCGAATATAATCAACATTTTAGTTCCCGTAAATTCATTCAAGAAAATGCGCCTTATTTTAAGGGGTTAATGGAAGATGATTATGAGTTTTTAGTTAAGGTTAAATATTCTGGAGATGTCGATATTGAAAAATTATTTAATCAAAGAGTGAGAAATGGATTAGTAGTAATTGTATTTTTCTTCTTTATATTTTTAAATAAATTATCATTTGCATATATATTACTTTCATTTTTAATTGGATTTGGAATGTTTAAACTTCCTTATATTTCACTTAAGAATTTTTATAAGGCAAATTTACATAAAATTAATTTGATGTTGCCATATTATTTAAAGGGGCTAGAGATTTTAATTCAGCACTATACAGTTCCAGTAGCTTTAGCCAGAAGTATTAATACGGCTCCAGAAATTTTTAAACCAGGGCTAGAAAAATTAATCGCAAAAATCGATGCTGGTGACTCTAGTGTTCAACCTTATATGGATTTTGCTAATGAATATCCAGTTAGAGATTCAATGCGAATGATGCGACTTTTATATCGTTTAGGTTTAGGTAGTCAGGAAAATAAACAAGAACAGTTAATGATGTTTTCAAGAACTATCTCAACTTTACAGAATAAAGCTCGTGAGCAAAAGTATAAAGAGCGTTTAGATAAAATGGAAAACAAAACCATGTTCATGCTATTTGGTACTGGTGGAGGTATTCTTGCATTTTTACTTTTGTCAATGATGATGATGATGAACTTTTAAATATTTACAAAATAGAAAATTATGTTATAATTAAAAATAGAGGGAAGGTGAGAAAATATGAAAGAAGCAGCTGGTGAAGCTAACTTAACAGTTGTAGCTATTATTTTAATTGGAGTTGTTGTGGCTGTAGTTACACCACTTGTATCAAGTTTGATGAGTAACACTGCAAAAAGAGCTTGTTGTACTGATGCGGGAGGTGTTTGGAAAGGTAGTGGTTGTCAAAATATTACTGACCAAAGCAGTTACACTTCTTGTATTAATTCAACAAAAAAATAAATTTTTAAAAAACGCTTGCAAACTAAGCAAGCTTTTCCTTTAAAAGAGGGGTGATTAGGTTTGAGAGAAAGTATTGGTAGTGCATTTTTATATAATATAATTTTTGTTTTTATAATAATTGTTTTTGGCTTGCTTTCTGCCACTATCAGTTATTATAAAGGCTTTAAAGTAAATACTCGAATACTTGCTTCAATTAATAAATTTAGTGGTTATAATGATTTGGCTAATAAAGAGATTGAAAATTATTTATCTAGTATAGGCTATACAGTTAACTCAAATAATGATAAGTGTTCTGCGGACCGAGGCAAAGGAGAATTAGTGAGACCTTCAGGAACAAATTCTCCATCTAATTATTTGTACTGCGTATATTACATTGCAAATGATAATTCCAAAAGTAGTGTTAAAAGTAATGGAAATTATTACAGTTATGGAGTAAAAAGTTATATATATGTTGATTTACCAATTGTCGGCAAATTTAAAATTCCTGTTTATTCAAAAGGCGAAAGAATTTATAGATTTAGTGATTCAAAGGGGTGAGGTAAATGAAAGAAGCTATTGCTAATGCCGGGGTGTTTAATTTAGTTGCTATTTTTGTGGCAATTTTGATTGCCTTCTTTATTGGATCATTAGGATATTCTAAAGCTTTTAAAGTTAAAAACTATATTGTTAATGAAATTGAAAAGAGTGGTTATGAATCTAAGGATCGAGCAAATATTAACAAATCTATCGATTCATGGCTTAAGGAAATAGGTTATAGAGTTAATAGTGGTTATAATAAAATTAACTGTCCGGTAATAAATGATTCCCGCGTGTCTAATGGGGGAAGTGCTTTAAATAATGAGAGCAAATATCAGTACTGTATATATGAATTTGTAACGAAAAATGGACTTAAAGAATCAAAATATTATAGGGTAGTTGCTTATATGTATTTTGATGTTCCTATTGTTGAAGATATAATTCGTGTACCAGTTGTTGGAGAAACTGCGTCTTTTACTGATATAAAAAGTTAAGGAGGATGAAAAGTGAACGTAATAATTGCAAATAAATATCGTGATGCTTTAGCCGATTTAGATGTTGAAGTTATAAAGAAACTAGAGGGTGAATTTACCGTTAATGAAATCATTGAAACTTTTAAGAATTTTTTCTTTCAAAAGATGATTTTAGATATTACTGCACTAAAGGATTATAAAAATATTAAGACTTTGCAGCAATTAGCTTTTTCACTAGCTACAGATAAATTGATTTTGCTTTTAGATGGTTCACCAGAAACATCTAATCCGGAATATTTATCTGATTTGATATCAATGAATATTTATAATTTTACAATGAACGTTGAGGGTGTAAAATGGCTTTATGAACATCCGAATAGTTATCGTGATGTTGCCCAGTATCATCAATTAGATACTGATCATCAAGCTGTTCAAACCGTAGTTAATACGGCAGGTGCAGCACCTCAAGAATATAGTAAAAACACAGTTGTTTGCTTCAAAAATGTAACAGAAGGAGCAGGGGCGACTACTTTAGTATATATTGCTAAAAAACAACTCGAAAAAAACTATAAAGTCGTAGCTATTGAGCTTGATAAACACGATTTTATGTATTATGATGATAAAAATTTAGTTAGTGTGTCAAGTTCTGAGCTTGGTAATACTATTGCTAAATATAGCAACATGGATATTATATTAGTTGATGCTAATAAAAGTATTTCAGCTGAAGGGCTTTCTAATGAAATAATTTATTTAATTGAGCCTTCTAAAATAAAACTAAATAAATTACTTGCTAAAAACCCATCAGCTTTATCTAATGTTAAAAATAAAAAGATTGTGCTTAATAAATGCGCTCTTACTAATCAAGATGTGTCTGATTTTGAATATGAAACAAAATTAAATGTATTTTTCAAATTACCAGCATTAAATGATCAAAGTTCAGACAATAAAGAATTAGACGAATTTTTAGGCAAATTAGGCTTTTATAAACAAACAGCTAGTGGTACAGGTGAAAAAAAAGGCGTTACGGGACTATTTAAATAGTCTTTTTTCTTTTTGTAAAGTGGTTTTCCGGCTATTGACATTTGTTTTAAAAAACTGTATATTTAATATATAAAGAGGAGGAGTGAAATTTATGGATTTAGTAAATTTATTGGCAGCAGTATCGGATATAGACTGTGGTGGCGTTAAAATTCCTGGAGGAGTTGCAGGCCTTGTACGTACTGTTATATTTATAATTCAAGTAGTAGTGCCTGTATTATTAATTTTGTGGGGAATGCTTGATTTTGCAAAAGGTATTATAGGCGCTGATGAAGATAAGATTAAAGCTGGTCAAAAGAAATTTATTCAAAGACTTATTGCCGCTATCGTTGTATTCTTAGTCGTAGTGGTTGTTCAATTAGTAATTACTGCTGTTGGTGGATTATCTAGTGGTAGCGATGGTAATGATGCAACTAGTGCTTGGGAATGCGCTAAAAAAATTATTGGATAATAAGAGGGCGAGAATATGATTAATTTATTGTCACAGGCTACTTTATGTAATGGCGTATTAGTTCCAAATGAATTATTTAATATTGTTCATGTTTTGATAAACGGAATTAAAATTGTTGTACCAATATTACTTATTATATGGGGAATGCTTGATTTTGCAAAATCTGTAATTGCTAAAAATGAAGATGATGTAAAAAAATATCGTAAGAATTTTATTCAAAGAGTTATTTCTGCCATTATTGTATTTTTCTTAGTTTTTCTTGTGCAACTTGTTATCAATTTAGTGGCAAGTGTTGAAGATACAACTAATGATCAGGGACAAACAGTTAGTGATGTTTGGAGCTGTAGTAAGAAATTTATTAATGGTGTAAATAATTAAATTTAAAAAGACAATATTATTGTGCATTGTCTTTTTTTTTGTTATAATGTAAATAGTAGAAAACTATTTAAAGGAGCATATTATATGAAGAAGAAATATGGTTTATTGTTTTTATTGTGTTTATTAATGTTTTTTTGCGTGAATATTGATGGAGCACAGGCACGTCTTGATGAAGGCGGAGGGGGTAAAGTTACTAAAAATGATGGTCCAAAAAGCTGTTTATATTCTGGTACGCTTCCATCATATAGTGTTGATTCTACCAGTTCTGCAGCAGCTATTGCATTAACTTACGATTGTACTTATCCTACTTCACCTAAGTGTAAGGCTGAGTATTATGCTGTTAAGCATTCAGAAACTTCATCTAGTGGGACCGTAAAATTTACTTTGGATAATAGTTATGCTTTCGCAAATGATACTAATATGAGTCATTTCTACAACAATACTATAGGTATTTACTGTCCTGCTTATCTTTATGTGGGAACGGTTTATGATGGTACTTCAGCAACATATAATATGTATTATACTAATGCTACTCGTGCAGCTACTGTTTTTCATTCAAAAACTTTTAGTGGTGATGTTAATAGTGCTGCTGACAAACTAGCCAAAGAAGGTGGAAGTTCTAGCCGCGGTGATTCTGATAGCACTGAAAATCAAGATATGACAGATGATATAAAGAAACGTGCAAAAGAAGAACGAGAAAAACAAGGCAATAGCAATATAGATACAACGCAAATAAATTGTTCTGAAGTTTTAGGCGATAAATTTACTACATTTTTAAAATCTGCTTTTTTAATTATATCAGTTGGAGGAATAGTTCTTCTTATAGTGTTTGCTTCTTTAGACTTTATTAAGGTCATTACCGCCAGTGAAGATAATGCTATGAGTGAGGCATTCAAGAAGGTTAAGAACAGAATTATTGCGGTAATAATTTTGCTACTACTCCCACTTTTAGTTAATTTTTTAATAGGAATTGTAAACAAAAGTGCAACGGTAGTCGAAACTGTTGATTCTTCGACTGGAAAAACAGTGAAAAAAGAAATTAAAATCGGGAAATTAGACGATTGTAATATTGCTAAATAAAGGAGGAATAATATGTTTAATATACTTGCGCCATGGGATGGCTTGTTTGACACAGCAAAAGATGCTGCCGGTGAAATAATCACTAATGCGCTTCATTCTATTTGTTTTGCTATTGATCATATCGTTTATTCACTTATTCCTAGATTGTATAGGTTGATTGTTTCTTTGGCGAATGTTGACTTATATACGAATAATGAAGCAATTTCGACGTTAATGAATAGAGTTTATATACTTGTTGGTATTTTTATGTTGTTTAAACTTGCTTTTTCTATTATTCGATATATTGTTGATCCAAATTCTTTTTCTGATCAGACAAAAGGTTTTACGAATTTAGTGAAAAGAGTATTAATTGCTTTAGTTTTACTTGTTACAACGCCTTGGCTATTCGGAAAAATGTATGAACTGCAAGGTATTATTTTAAATAGTAATATTTTACCTAATTTAATTTTAGGAACGAGTGATGATGGAGTTTCTAGTTTGGATTCAGCTGCAATTGATGTTCAATTTTTAGTGTTTAGTCCATTTTTTACTGTAAATCCGGTTGGAGAATTGTCAGATTGTGCTTCTAGTGATAATTATCCTTTGGCAAATATTTTAGGTAGTACTGATATGGCTCTTGCGAGTGATGGTGAAGGAAGTTGTTTAGATGCGTTTGCTAAAGCCATGGACGCTGATGAGAGTGTACAGGCAAGTAATGTGACTATTGAACAGTTTTTTAAGGATGATTCATCAACTGATGCTGATACCCGAAGTTTTGGATCTTTGGGAAGTTTATTATATATGAAAATAAATGGAGGAGCAGATTATGCAATAAGCTATTTGCCTATCGTTTCTACAATTTGTGGTGGTTATTTAGTGTTTTTGCTTTTATCATTTTGTATAGACATAGCTGTTCGTGCAATAAAACTAATGTTTTTACAAATTCTTTCCCCTATTGCTTTTATTACATCGGTTGATCCTACTTCTTCATCAGGAAATGATAAATTAAAGGACTGGGGAAAAGAGTGTTTAACAACATTTTTATCTTTATTCTTGCGTTTAGCGGTTGTGTATATGGTTATTCAAATGGTTAAAGTTGTTACATCAAAAATGTTTAGGGGCTCACTTTATTATGAGGGATTTAAGGATAATGCTAATTCAGCAATGAACATATTTGTTTATATTTTCTTAGTTTTAGGTGCTTTCCAAGTAGCTAAAAAAATACCAGATTTGCTTGAAAAAGCTCTTGGTATAAAGATGAGTGGAGAATTGAGTATGAACCCATTTAAAAACAGTTTTGTTGCTGGAGCTGCAGGAGCTGCTGCTGGTTTTGGCCTTGCTGGTGTGGGTTCAGGACTTGCCAATATGTGGGCTTTTGGCGCAAATACTACTAACAGATTAAAACAATTTAAAGAAGATGGTGGAGTTCAAGCACTTGCGGGAAGCGCAAAAACTTATGGAGATGCTTGGAAGTTCAATTTGGAAACAATCAAAGATGTTAAGAATGTTGATGGCTTTAGAAATAAAATTGGTCATTTAAGAGCAGGTTTTCAATTATCTAAGGAGCAGCGAAGATCAACTGCAATAGGAAAAGCTTTACATGGAGTAGCACAAACTATGTCTTCAGCTGGTGGAATTGTTACTGGGGCTGCCTCAGGAGCTGCCAGAGGAACAGTTTCAAGCTATGGTAAAAAAGGTAAAGATATTATGCATTCAGCAGGCAGTGCTGTAAATAGAGTGACAGATATTCGTAATGATAGAGATAAGAGGGTTGAAGGTAGATTTGAGGGCAAAGATAGTGTGTTCTCAAGAAGACAAGTGCTTAAAGATACAATAGATAAGGCTGCTGGAGTTAAAAATAAAGATCACGGTGTAGGTCTTGCCGGAGAACAAATTAAATCTAAGCAGCTCGAGCTAAAAAGTTTAGAGTCTCAGTTAACACAAGCCAATTATCTTTTGCAAGAAGCTAGAGCAAGGGGAGCAGATTCTTTAACTGTTTCTAATCTTGAACAGCAGGTTAAAGATCTAGAAAAGGATTATAGACAAAAAGATAAGGAAATTAAAGAGCTTCAAGATGCGGCTAACCAAATACCTGGTTTTGGAAAAGATAAAAAATAGAGAGGGGTTAAATTATGAACTTTTTAATACCAGCCAATTCAAAAAAATCAATGTTAATATTTGGGGTTTTTGATATGTTTGATTTAATTTTATTTGCTAGTGGAATTGGGATATCATTAATATTATTATTAATAATAAGTCCCTCTTCATTGCTTGGAGCTATAATTGATGTTACTCCAGCACTAGTTTGTGGTTTTCTGGTACTTCCGATACCTAATTATCGGAATACTAGAATATTAATTAGAGAGGCGTATAGATTTTATACACGAAGGGAAAAATTTGTTTGGAAAGGTTGGTGTGTGGCTAGTGGCACAAGAGAAGAGAAGTAAGTATACAAATGATTTTATACCTGTTAGTTCAATAACTAATGGGGTTATTATGTTAGATTCTAATGAAAAAGTTACAGGAATAAAAATATTTCCTAGGAACATATTTATTCTTGATCCTGAAACAAGGAATTTAATTATTAATAATTTAAGAAATGTTTATAATGTAATTGATTATGAATTTTGGATTATTGCGGCTGATAGACCAGTTGATATAACAGCTTATTTATCTAGGCTTCAGCTTTTGTATAACTCACAAACCAATCCTGTTAAAAGAAAACTAATAATGGATGATATAAATAAAGCTAATATGTTTACAACTAATAATGTTGTTGATACGGAATTTTATTTACTATTTAAAGAAACTGATATGGATAGGATACAAAAGAAAATTAGAACTTTGATACAGACTTTTGCAAGTGCAGGGCTTAATGCAACGCAGACATCTAATGATGATTTGAGAATTATTTTAGATAATTTCTTAAATGGTGGACAAACTACTACATTTGGGACGGTGATGAGTTAATGGATATTAAGACACAAATTGCTCCTAAGGGGTTAGAGTTTAAACCAGATGGTTTTGTATCAAGTGATAAACATTCAACAATATTAACTGTTATATCTTATCCAAAAGTTATTAGTCCAGGTTTTTTAGCTAATTTAACTAGTATGGCAGGAATTAAAATGGTTGCTAAACATTTACCACTTCCTTTTGATGTTATTTCTAAGATGATTAATAAAGAAATTGCTGATTTAAAAGTGCGTTATCAAGAGGAACATGATTTAACTATTCAAGAAAAGATTCGTCAGGATTATGAATCTTTAGAAGCTTTTATTAAACAACTTGCAGCCAGTCAGTCTAAAATATATGATTTCCAGTTACATTTAATGGTAACGGCTGATTCACAAGATGAGCTTACTGCTAAAAAATTACAATTAAAAAGCTATTTAGAGGCTATGGAAATGAAAGCTGTTCCTTTGAGATTTGAACAGGAAACTGTTTTAAAATCTATGATACCAATTTTTCCTAAACAAGAAATTGAAGAAAGAATAGGAACACCAATTCCAGCTCCTACTTTAGCTGCTATGTATCCATATGTATTTGATAGTGTTAAAGACCCAGGGTTATCTACATTACTTGGTGTAGACTTTTCTGGTGGTATAGTTTTATTTAACCAATTTTTGTATCAAACACAAAAAGAACATAATAGAAATAATGCTAATATGATTTTACTAGGTACTTCTGGTTCTGGTAAATCAACAGCTGCTAAATTATTAATTAGATCACATATTAGAAACGATTATAAAATAGTTATTATCGATCCTGAAGGGGAATTTGAAGATATGACTAGACTTTATGGTGGAGATTTTATCGATTTAGGTAAAGGTGGAGACTTTGGTATGATAAATCCACTTGAAGTTATCATAGATGCTGATGAAGACGAAATTAAACAAGGTATGGGATATGCGGTTTTAACTAGATCTTTACAAACAGTAAAGGCATTTATGAAATATTATGATCCTTCTATTACTGAAGATATTCTTAATGTGTTTAGCGGGGTAGTTCAAGAAACATATAAAAGATTTGGCATTGATTTTAATACAGATTTTACTAATTTTACATCTCAAGATTATCCAACTTTAAAAGATGTTTATGCAACTGTTAGAGGTAAAATAACAGCAATGCCTGATCAAAATAGAGAAAGAGATATTTTGGAAAACTTGGAGTTAAAGCTCCGTCCATTAATATCTGAGTTAAGATATTATTTTGACGGAAAAACTACAATTTCTCCAAAGAGTAATTTTATAGTATTTAACATTAGAGAACTTATGAATGCTGATGAAAATATTAGAAATGCGCTATTCTTTAATGTACTTAAATATGCATGGAGTTTAACTCTTGATGTTAATATAAATACTATATTGACTGTTGATGAAGCACATGTACTTTTATCTGGTAAAAATACTTTGGGTGCTGAATTTTTGGCGCAAGTTCAAAGACGTGCTCGTAAGTATAATACTGGTACTATTATAATTACACAGCAACCAACAGATTTTAGCGATCCTGCTGTAATTACTCAAGGAAAAGCTATATTTGATAATGCTTCATATTATTTAGTAATGGGGCTTCGTAAGCAGGCGACAGCGGATTTAGCTAAATTAATAGATTTAAATGATAATGAGATAGAGAGTATAAAGGGATTTACTCAAGGACAAGCACTATTTGTCTGTGGTAGTAAACGTATGACAATAGATGTCGTTGTTACTGAACAAGAATTAGATTCATTTGGAAGTGGCGGCGGACTATAAAAAGGTGATTTAGTATGAATTTTTTTAAACGTGCAACTTCATTATTAAAAACCAATAAAGGACAATCTGCCGGGGAACAAACTGTTAATACACTAAAAAAACTTGCTTTAAGGAATATTGGTGTTACGTTATTATTACCCGGTTTTTTCTTTATTCTTGTTTTTGCTGTTATAGCTTTGACGTTGCTTTCAAGTTTTGGTTATAAACTTGATGTAATGCAACTTGTTGATCCTTATAATTCTGTGAGTATTGGGGTTGATTTAAACTATGATCTTGAAGAATATTATGATTTAAGTAATGCGGCTACTGAGTCTTCAGGTAATCCCTCTTCTGATTTTAGAGGAACAGATGTTGGTTCAGTAAGTGCTTTTAACCAGCATATCATTGATTCAGTTGAAGCAGCTGGTTATGGAACTAGACAAGGCGTTGTAGCAGCTGGAATGGCTTTAGTTGGTGATTATATAAAGTATACTGGTCACCGAGTTATGTATGATCAAAGTACGAGGCAAGCAACTTCCACCTCTGGAATTGTTGATGAAAACTATTTAGCGTTAGATTGTTCTGGTTTTGTTTTTTGGTCACTTTATAATGGAGGTTTTTATGTCCCCGATGATTTAGCTGTTGTTCAAACTGATTATATATATGCTTGGTCAAATAGTAGGGGGTATTCTTCCGCAATTAAAGGTGGTCAACCTGGTGATTTTCTTGTTACTATGGGAAAAGGACATATTATTTTAATAGTAGGAACATATGCCTCTGGCTATTGGTGTTTAGAAGAAATGGGTTGGGGTGTAGGTGCGGAAGTAACCAAAAGAGAATATAGTGATCTTTCAAGTTATGTTCGTATTGATATGACTAACTATTATAATGATTCTAGTAATGTGAGGGATAAGTGATGAAAAAATATTTAATATTATTAGTTTGTTTATTTCTAATTACGGGGTGTGATGTCACGTATAATTTAGATATTGATGGTATTAAATATGATGAGACCGCAAGTATTATTGAAAAATACGAAAATGTTGATGATACTAGGACACTTGATCGTCTTTATAATTTATTTAACGTTTATGTGAATAAACCTATACCTATTTCTACCTTATCTCCTTTTATTTCGGAAACCAACGAAAAAGTAAAAGGTGTTGCATATTATGATGTTAAAAATTTATCTACAGATGATAGTTTTGGCATGGAATTAATTGGTAATTTCGATGATACGAATGAGATGTCTGATTCCAATGTTTTGGCCTTTGCAGTAGGGAAAAAGGATATTAAAAAGGATAAGGAAAATGTTATTATAAATGTTCAAAATTTTAAAATATTTAAGCAGTTTGATAATATAGATAATGTAACTGTTAATTTAAAAACAAAAAATAAAGTTATCAGTCATAATGCTGATAAAGTATCTAAAAACATTTATACATGGTATATTAATAAAAACAATTACAAATCTAAAATAATCAATATTGAATATAAAGCTATTAGTAGACTGATTGATTTGAATAATCCAATGATTAGATTTACAATTGTTATTGCAGTATTATTATTTATTAGTGCTATAGTATATTTATTATTTAATAATCTTTATAAGAAAAAAAATGCATTATAAAAAACGTTTGTTTAAAACGTTTTTTTATTTTATAAATTTAGGATTGGTTTTACTATTTTGAAAAATGCTTTTCATTTCTTTTTCAAATTTTTCTGTTTCTTGTTTTAGTAAATTACATTTTGCTTCTAGACCGACGCTGGTTACTATTTTGCAGTCAAACTTTTTTTTCTTATATGTCGATTTCAAATAAGAAATGCCTTGATTTCCATAAGAGTTTATACCATATAATTCTAGACCTCCTGTTATGTCACCATTACTATCGTAGCTGACATAAATTAAGGAGTTTTGCTGTTCACTAAGTTTTGTTGTTTTTGTTAAAATATGATTATTCTCTAGTACTGTGTAATATAAGTCATCAGTAGGGTCTGTACTATAATTATTATCTTTTAAATATTTTTCAAATTTTTGAGTATTGACTTTTATTAAGTGTTGATTAAAGAAATAAATTCCTATTATTACAGCGATAATAATAATAAATGTTATAATTATTATTCTTACGATTTTTTTAACTTTTATTTCGTTTTCCATTTTATCACCTATTATAATTATAGCAGCTATGTAAATTTTATACAATATTAATTTATTTGTTTTACTTATTAATTTATAAATGTTATAATTATATTATAGGTAAAATGTTATGTAAGTAGGAAGGTGATATAGATGGTATTAAAGAAAAAGACATCTATATTTGTATTAATTTTAATTTTGGTTTTACCATTTAAACATGTTTTAGCGGCTCCAACTAAGGAGTTTAAGAAAGAAACTTTTTGTTATTTGTGTAAATACAAAAAAAGCGATGGGCTTATGTATGTAAAAGAAAAACAATTTTATCGTAAAGTTGAGCTTTTAAAATCTACATATGGTAACAGTATTGATGAAATTGCTTTGGCTGCATCTGTGTTACATCGTTATGGTACTGATGAAGCTTATAATAAAGTTTATGAAAGTGATTTTAATGAGGATTCATACAAAGCAAGAGCTAAAGGTTTTTCAAAATTGCTTACTAGTTCTTCAGATGATACTTCCTCATTATCTGAGGATGAGTCAAAAGCTGTGCAAGAAAATGAAAAAATAGATTTATTAACACTTGCGGCGATAGTGATGGCTGACTCTAATCATCACGGTGTATATAGCGATGTTTGTTTTAGAGATGCCCTTGCTGGAAACAGATTAGTAGGAAACGATGAAAGTAGTATTTTTGGTTCTTTATTAAATGCGATTACTTGTAAAAAAGAGGCAAAGGGAACTAGCTCTTATGAAGGGGATAGCAGTATAGTTGCTGCTGAATCTAACAAATTGCGTCTTAAAAATTTAAAAAAAGTTTGTGAAAATGGTTTTGTTGGTGGTCTTTATAATGGTATTTCAGATTTAACTGATGAAAAACAAAAGGAAGCCAAGAAAAAAGTTTATGCTCAGCAAATAATAGATTTAGCTAATTATTATAAAAAATTATATAGTAAAGATGATTCTAGTTGTAATATTAATATAGCTGGGGCAACTGGGGATTTTGCAAATTGGAAGCAAGCTGATCCTGCTTGGGGAAGTGTAAATATGGGAGGGACCCCTAATGTTGCCAGATATGGTTGTATGATAACTTCTATTGCTATGCAAATTGCCCGTTCAGGGACACAAATTGGACAGTTACCTAGTGGATATACAGAGTTTAATCCAGGGGCTTTCGCTACTAGTTTAAGTAGTCATGGTGGCTTTGCTGCTGATAGTGCCAATTTTACTGGAACAGGATTTCAAACAATTGCACCTAATTGGCGTATGATTGATATGGTGGAAGTTAGTTATGCTGATGATAGCAGATTAGCTGATATGATAGCAAAAGAGCTTTCTGAACCTTATGATGGAAAGTATCAAAAATTTATAATTTTAAGAATACAGGCTACGGGACATCCTCAACATTGGGTTGCTGTAAATGGCGTTGAAAACGGACATGTGACTGTATTTGATCCTGGATCAAGCGGTGTTGGTAATACTTTGAGCGAGGGATATAGTAATTTAGTTATTAATGGTTATAAAGTGATGTATGCCACTGATGTTATGTTTGGACAGACCGGGACTAGTGCTAGAAGTACTTGTACAAGTAGTTATGGTACAGGAGCCATTCAGATTCCATCTCCATATGGTGCCGGTGGTTATACGGTAACGGAAATTGATGTATGGAATTGGTTATATGATTGCCGAAAAGTTTATGATGAATGGATTGCTAAAGGGGCAAAACATGATAATGGACTTGCGACAATCGATGGAAGATATTTAATTGCATGTACTTCGACTTTTGGAAAAGTTGGCGATAAAATTGACTTCTTCTTAGAAGATGGTACAAGAATTCCAGCAATTATGTTTGACACGAAAAACCCACATGATGCAAATTATAACCAATGGGGGCATTCTGATGGTGGTAATGTTATAGAGTTTGAAGTTTTATCTTCTTATTATCATAGATATGGAAATCCTGGTAGTAGTGAATGGTTTCCTCAGTGGGCAGGAAAAAGAGTTTCTAGTGCTACTAATTTAGGTGGCGGGGGAAGTAGTCAAGTTTCTTCTAGTAGTAATCAGGTTTCAAATAATGTGTGTGAGACAAAACGCGATGGTGATTTGATAGCAAAACTTGCTGTTGCAGTTGCACCTACTGCTGCACCAGATTCTCGTATTTCTGTAGATCATTATAAAACAAAAAGCGATGATTCAAGAGCAAAAGCATATAATGATATTTTTTATCAAACTATTGCTAAGTATCCTTCTGATGGTGGTGGAAACCCTAATGCTAGGGGTGATGGTTATAATAATCCTGCTTATGCTTCTTGTGCACAAGCAGCAGCTGCCATTATAAGGGCTACGGTTGATCCAGATATTTCTAGTGGGAACCCTACTTCTATGGAGCAGTATTTAAAAAATAATCCTGAAAAATGGATTAAAGCTGGCGAACTAAAAGCTGGTGAAAAATTTACTGATAAGTGCAAACCTGGAGATTTATTACTTACTGTTGATAATTCTGGTGATAGTGGTCATGCAATGATTTATGTTGGTAAATATGCTAAAAACAATTTTCCTAATACTAATGGCGTTGTATGGGAAGCTGCTAATGATATGTCTGGTAGATATCTATATCCAGGAATTACTGATAAGAAATCTTGGAGTTCTACTATGGCTATTTGGAGACCAACTGGTAAAGGTAGTTTCTATTATCCATTTATTGATATTAGTAAGTATGTTGATATAGATGTTTCTTGCAAAAAGAATAATAGTAGTGGTCAAGTATGTATTAATGGACAAGCAGTGGATGGTAATAATGGTGTTGGAAGTACTAATATGAATTATAGTAATGCTGTGGAAATTCCTGACTATTTGTGGAAAAACCATGTTAGATGGGATACTGATCCTAGTATAGTGGTAGTAGATGATAGTGGTAATGTTCTTGCACAGAGGAAACCAAATGTCAGAAGAGAAGGAGCATCTACTACAAAAGTATTTTCTGGATATGCAGCACTTAAACTTTTAGATGTTAATAACGATGTTGTGACTACTACGCAATTTATTTGTAGTAACACAGACAATAGCAAAGGTGTTGCAGTTGGAACTAAAACGTCTGTTGTTGACGCGGCGACTCGAGATTTCCCCGGTTCTGATAATGCTAGAGCCGATAGTATTCCTTTGGCGATAGGTTATAAATATTATAGTGGTTCTAGTGATAAAGATGCATATACTGTAGGTTTGGAAAAAATGAATAATCTTTATAGGCAAATAGGATGTACTAATACTAATATAGGAAGTGGAAGTGGAGTAATTTCTTTCAATGATTCTGGATGGAGGTCCCAGGATATTTATGGTATTCAGACATATTCTGATGGAACTGGACATACGGCTAATGATTTAGCACTAGTTACAATTGAAGCTATGAAAGATGAAAATTTTGCAGGTCATTTTAGTAATAGAAATAATGAAGGATTATTTTATATTAAAAGTGGAACTGGTCATTGTGGCCATGGTATTTGGGGATTTAATCATAATGGGAAAAGATATTATATTTCTATTTTAGGTATGAACTGCAATTGGAGTCAAGGGTCTCATGATGTGAAACATACCTCAAAGGAACGAACTGTGAAAGATATTTATAATTGGGTTATTACTGATTTAATTAAATAATTTGTTTAGAAAGGGGTTATCAATGTGCATAGAAATTTAATTAAAACAATATGTTTATTATTTGTTTTGCTTGTTTTAACTGGTTGTAATGCAGAATATAATCTTGATATTTCTGATAATAAAATTGTGGAATCAACTAATATTTATGCTGAAGAAAGTGACTTAGATATTATTGATGAAGATGGTTTTGCTATTGATAATCCTTTTTCAAATGTTGATGATTTTATTGATTATAATTATTCAATAGATTATAGAGCTTTTAATTATAATTTTAATAACGAATCTAATTATGAAAAAGCAAAAATCAATGATTCTAATGGGCAAGGGATAAATTTAAGATATACTTATGATTTTGAAAATTTTGAAAATTCTTATTTTCTAAATAAATATTTTTCAGAAAATTCTTACACTATTAATGATAGGTTTATTATAATAGATTTAAATGATTTTAATGGTGTTTATTATTTGAATTCAGGAAACAGTTTAAACAACTTAGCTATAAATATAAAAACTAATTTAAAAGTTTTAGAAAATAATGCTGATAGTGTTACTGACAATATATATACGTGGGTTATAGATGAGGATAATGTTAATGAAAAAAGTATATATATAAAAATTAAAAAAAATGTAAATTTTACTAATTTCTTTATTGGTTTTGGTATTATCGTTGGTTTAGGGCTTGTTATCACATTGTTAGTATTTTATATTAGGAAGAAAAATCTTGAGAACAATAGTATTTAAATTTCAGTTATTTTACTGAAATCTTTTTTTATTTAATAATTTACTTATTAATTTATAAATGTTATAATTATATTATAGGTAAAATGTTATGTAAGTAGGAAGGTGATATAGATGGTATTAAAGAAAAAGACATCTATATTTGTATTAATTTTAATTTTGGTTTTACCATTTAAACATGTTTTAGCGGCTCCAACTAAGGAGTTTAAGAAAGAAACTTTTTGTTATTTGTGTAAATACAAAAAAAGCGATGGGCTTATGTATGTAAAAGAAAAACAATTTTATCGTAAAGTTGAGCTTTTAAAATCTACATATGGTAACAGTATTGATGAAATTGCTTTGGCTGCATCTGTGTTACATCGTTATGGTACTGATGAAGCTTATAATAAAGTTTATGAAAGTGATTTTAATGAGGATTCATACAAAGCAAGAGCTAAAGGTTTTTCAAAATTGCTTACTAGTTCTTCAGATGATACTTCCTCATTATCTGAGGATGAGTCAAAAGCTGTGCAAGAAAATGAAAAAATAGATTTATTAACACTTGCGGCGATAGTGATGGCTGACTCTAATCATCACGGTGTATATAGCGATGTTTGTTTTAGAGATGCCCTTGCTGGAAACAGATTAGTAGGAAACGATGAAAGTAGTATTTTTGGTTCTTTATTAAATGCGATTACTTGTAAAAAAGAGGCAAAGGGAACTAGCTCTTATGAAGGGGATAGCAGTATAGTTGCTGCTGAATCTAACAAATTGCGTCTTAAAAATTTAAAAAAAGTTTGTGAAAATGGTTTTGTTGGTGGTCTTTATAATGGTATTTCAGATTTAACTGATGAAAAACAAAAGGAAGCCAAGAAAAAAGTTTATGCTCAGCAAATAATAGATTTAGCTAATTATTATAAAAAATTATATAGTAAAGATGATTCTAGTTGTAATATTAATATAGCTGGGGCAACTGGGGATTTTGCAAATTGGAAGCAAGCTGATCCTGCTTGGGGAAGTGTAAATATGGGAGGGACCCCTAATGTTGCCAGATATGGTTGTATGATAACTTCTATTGCTATGCAAATTGCCCGTTCAGGGACACAAATTGGACAGTTACCTAGTGGATATACAGAGTTTAATCCAGGGGCTTTCGCTACTAGTTTAAGTAGTCATGGTGGCTTTGCTGCTGATAGTGCCAATTTTACTGGAACAGGATTTCAAACAATTGCACCTAATTGGCGTATGATTGATATGGTGGAAGTTAGTTATGCTGATGATAGCAGATTAGCTGATATGATAGCAAAAGAGCTTTCTGAACCTTATGATGGAAAGTATCAAAAATTTATAATTTTAAGAATACAGGCTACGGGACATCCTCAACATTGGGTTGCTGTAAATGGCGTTGAAAACGGACATGTGACTGTATTTGATCCTGGATCAAGCGGTGTTGGTAATACTTTGAGCGAGGGATATAGTAATTTAGTTATTAATGGTTATAAAGTGATGTATGCCACTGATGTTATGTTTGGACAGACCGGGACTAGTGCTAGAAGTACTTGTACAAGTAGTTATGGTACAGGAGCCATTCAGATTCCATCTCCATATGGTGCCGGTGGTTATACGGTAACGGAAATTGATGTATGGAATTGGTTATATGATTGCCGAAAAGTTTATGATGAATGGATTGCTAAAGGGGCAAAACATGATAATGGACTTGCAACAATCGATGGAAGATATTTAATTGCTTGTACTTCGACTTTCGGAAAAGTTGGCGATAAAATTGACTTCTTCTTAGAAGATGGCACACGAATTCCAACAATTATGTTTGATACAAAAAATCCAAGTGATCCACATTATAATGAATGGGGACACTGGGATGGTGGAAATGTTATTGAATTTGAAATTTTAACTTCTTATTATCATAGATATGGAAACCCTGGTAATGGTAGTTATTTCTCTCAGTGGGCTGGAAAAAGAGTTTCTAGTGCTACTAATTTAACTGATAGTGGAATTAGTGGTGATGTTACATCTATTTCTGGAACTAAAGGTTTAGCGTGTATAAATGGACAAGCTGTTTCAGAAAGTGAAATTGCTAATAATTTTGTTGGTGCTGAAGATGTATTCTTTAGTCAATGTGATGGTGATTGGAAAAATTTACCATATTGGTTTAACAGTAATAGAACAGCATATTCTTCTACTGGTAGTATATGTGGTGATGGTTGTGGTTTAGTTGCAACGACCATGGCTATTGATATTTTAACCGGACAGAGGTATACGCCTACAGATGTTTATAAGATGCGTGATACGTTAGGAAATATTAAATATGAGATGGTTGCAGCTGATGTAGCTCCAAGATTTAATGAATATAATACTAGTTTATTTGGCATTAAGAGTGAAGAACTAGAGCAAGATCTTACTAAAATGAAAAATGTGTTAAGAAAGGGCGGGGTAATCATTGCTTCGTTCGGAAATGAAGGTAATGTAAGAGCTTGGCATTTAGCTGATGGTTCTATTCCAAGTTATCAACATGATAATTATCATTTTGTATGTATTTGGGCTTATAAAGGTGGTAAATTCTTAATAAAAGACTCATCTGCTACCAAGGAACTTGGTAATAATGTTGGGTATACAGATGCTGAAATGGAAGGATTGATTAGTAGTAATCGTGGCGGATCAATGCGTGCTGTTTATTCTGTTAAAACATCAGTTATGAAGTCTTCTGAAGCAGTTTCTATACCTGATTCATTATGGAAAAAACATGCTAGTAAGAGTGATCCAAGTATCGTAGTAGCTGATAGTAATGGAAATATTTTAGCTGCTAGAGAACCTGATTTACGAAGAGAAGGAGGTTCTACAACTAAAGTGTTTGCTGGATATGCAGCCCTTAAGCTTTTAAAACCAAATGATATAATTACGGGAGCAAGGTATGTTCAAAGCAATTCTGGTTTGAAACACTCAGATGATTTAACTACTGGAAGACAAATATCAGTTGTTAATGCAGCTACAAGAGGTTTCCCTAATTCATATAATCTTACCGCTGATAATATTCCTCTAGCTATTGGCCGCAAATATTATAGTGGGCTTACTGATAAAGAGTTTTATTCAAAAGGTTTACAAAAAATGAATGATTTATATAAGCAGATTGGTTGTACTAATACTAAAATAGGAAATGGTAGTGGTTTAAATGGCGATTTTGAAGCTACTGGGTATAGTGGCTTTGATAGCCGAGGAGCCACTAAAGATGCGAATGGTACTGGTTTTTCAGCTAGTGATTTAGTTTTAGTGACAATTGAAGCAATGAAGGATAAAAATTTTGCGGAGCATTTTAAAAATCGAGATAACGAGGGATTATTCTTTATTAAAAGTGGTACTCAAAGCTGTTCTCATGGTATTTGGGGATTTAATAGGAATGGAAAAAGATATTATATAGCAGTTTTAGGTGTTGGCTGTGAGCAAACTTATGGGCGAAAAAAATCCGAACAAATTAGAACGAGTGCGCGAAATGCAATTGTCAATGATGTTTATAGTTGGACGATTAACAATATTTTAAAAAAGAAATCTACTTCTTCTGTTAGAACAAGAACACCAGAGGTAGCTTCAGATTTTACTAGTCCTAATTTTACACATAAATCTTATGCGATAGCATAAGGCTAAGTATACTTAATATTTTAAAGAAAATATTGAAAATAATATTGTATGGGAGTTGAGATAATGGATAAATCTTTGTTTAATGATGATGGTTATAAAAAACAAATTATTACTTTTGCTATTGTGTTTTTACTTGTTATATTATTAATTGTTGTTTTGATTTTAAATCATCGAAAAGCAGATTATATTATAATTAATAAATCACTTATTTTAACTAAAAGTGGTTCTAAATATAAACAAATTACAAAAATAAATGATAGTATTTTGGATTGTAAATATAATGTTTATTCTAGAGGACACCTTTATAAAAATGTATCAATTAAAATAAAAGATAATGTATGGTACTTCTTTGATAAAGATTATAATGATTTAAATTTAAATCTAGTTTCTGCAGCTTATACAAAAAAATTTGATAAAGTGAAAGTTGCTGATTATAAAACTACATATTATGATGCGAGTGATGATTCTTATATTTCGGAAGTGGCTAAAGGCAAGAGGATTACTGATTTTAAGGATTCATTAATGAAGACAAATTATGATTTAGATGGTGATGGTACCAGTGAAACTATATATACTATGAGTAACTATGGTTCAGTTTCTGGATCAAATTCTAATTATTCTTCAATATTTTTAGTAAAAGGTGATACTTTAATAGGTGAATTAAGTAGTGATCATAGATATCCTTATATTGTTCAAAGTGTTATTGATTTAGATGGCAATGGTAAATATGAAGTTATTGTTAGTAAAGGAACAATTGATATGGCTACACCTGATACTTGTCATCAAATTTATTCTATAAAAGGTAAGAAGATAAAATTAATTAAAGATTGTTAGATTTCAGTTATTTTACTGAAATCTTTTTTATTTAATAATTTACTTCTTAATTTATAAATGTTATAATTATATCTGAAAGAAATCAAAATTGTTTATAAATTTATAATTTATTTAAGGTATAATTATTTTGAAATTTAAGGAGGAATATTCTTATGAAGCTAAAATTTAGAGCTGAGTCTAAGGATTGGGCTATATTTGGTGTTTTTTGTGTAGTTTTATTATTTTTTGTGGCTATCGCACTTTTAAATATTGTTCAGTTTGCTAAAGGAGATTTGGACCATCCCTTTTATGGACTTAATCCATTTCCGGCTTTTGGGCCTAAATATATTGGTTTAACTATTTTCCTTTATATAGTAGCTTTAGGTGCTAGTTTATATAGTGTAAAAGACAAATTCTTTGATATGGAAGAAGGATTTGGTTTTTCAACTGGCGGAAAGAAAAATAAAAAAGGTTATTCTAGATGGGCTACTGATAGTGAAATGAAAAAGGAACTAAAGATGGTTAAAGTTCAAACAGAAAAATCTGAATATGGTGGAGTTCCTTTAATAAATAATGGAAGAAAAATGTGGGTTGATGCTGGAGAAGGACATAATATAATTGTCGGATCAACAGGTTCTGGTAAAACTCAAGCTGTAATTTTCCCACTTGTTCATAGTTTAGCTAAGCACGATGAATCAATGATCATTACTGACCCTAAAGGAGAGATTTATGAAAAATCTTCAGAAATGCTTAGAAAAAAAGGATATAATGTAGTATTACTTAACTTCCGTGATCCACAAAGAGGTAGTGGTTGGAACCCACTTCATTTACCATATAAATATTATAAAAATGGTAATACGGATAAAGCTAATGAGCTTACTGATGACCTTGCTATGAACATCCTTTATGATGAAAATGCGCAAAGTCAAGATCCATTCTGGGAAAAAACGTCAGCCGATTATTTTTCCGGAATTTGTTTAGGCTTATTTGAAGATGCTGATGAAAAAGAAATAAATTTAAATAGTGTTAATGCATTTACAACCGTTGGAGAAGAGAAATGTGGTCCTAATTCAGTTTATGTTAATGAATATTTTAAAAGTAAAGATCCTCATTCACCAGCTTATGTTAGTGCGTCTTCTACAATAGTCGCACCTACTGATACTAGAGGTAGTATATTATCTGTATTTAAACAAAAAATAAGATTATTCGCGGCTCGTGAAAATTTATCAGAAATGCTTTCTCATAGTGATTTTGATTTTGAAGATATTGGTAGTAAAAAAACAGCAGTATTTATAATTGTTCAAGATGAGAAGAAAACATATCATTCACTTGTTACAATTTTCCTTAAACAGTGTTATGAAGCTCTTGTAGATTATGCACAAAAAAATGGTGGTAAACTTCCATATAGAACAAACTTTATTTTGGATGAGTTTGCGAATATGCCACCACTTAAAGATGTTGATACAATGGTATCAGCTGCGCGTTCTCGTAAGATGAGATTCTATTTCGTTATTCAAAACTATGCTCAACTTGCAGAAGTTTATGGTAAAGAAAAAGGCGATACTATTAGAGGTAACTGTACAAATATTATTTATTTGATCAGTACTGAAATAGCTGCACTTGAAGAGATCAGCAAGATGTGTGGCGAATATGAGGTAACAGAAAAAGATAAGGATGGTAAAGAGAAGAAAGAAACAAGACCACTTATTTCTGTCAGTGATTTACAAAGACTTAGTATGTGGGAGATTATTGTTTTAAGACTTCGTATGAATCCTTATAGAACTAAGATCCAACCAAACTTTAAAATCGATTGGGGTCCAGCAGAAAAAGATGGCAATGCTGCATATCCAGAACGTGAAAAAGAACCTGTTCATATATTTGATTTAAAGGCTTATGTTGATGCTAAAAGACAAGAGAAAATGAATAGTTTAGTTAACTCAGTTATGCCTGGACTCGCTGATAAGATGAATGCTAATAGTAAGCCATTAACCACTAATGATTTTATTAGAAATATAGACGCTAAAATAGCTGAACTTGAAAAAGAAGAAAAGGAAAAAGCAGCTAAAAGAGCTTCGGCTAAAAAATCGTCTGCTCCTAAAATCGAACCGGTTAAAAGACCAGTCGTTGTTCCAAGGGACGATATTATTGAGGTTAATCCAAAAACTGAAGAGGTTAAGAAAGAAGTTGTTTCGCCAGCAGTTTCAGAGCCTATAAAAGAAGAACTTCCTAAAAAAGATTTATCTACAACATTTTCATCTGAAGATTTTGCAGCTAAAATTACTAGTAAAATTAATGAAAATGCGCGAATTAATGAAAAAGCAACCGATTTAAAGGTTAGTAAGGAACATACTGAGCCAAAAGAGGCTAAGACAAAACATGATGATGATTTTGTTACTGATGATCAGTTCTTTGATGATTTCTTTAGTGATGATGAATAAGATAAGTATTATTACTTATCTTTTTAGTTATTCGTAAAAAAACATATTACTTCAAAACATATAATGTTTTAGAGGTGATTTATTTGGAAATTTCTTTTAATGAATTATTAAATATAGTAAATCCAAATATTATTGATATAAGGTCAAGACAAAAATATAGTGATAATCATATTTCTGGAGCTATCAACATAGAGTATAATATTTTAATAAATGATCCAAGTAAGTATTTAAACAAAAATAATATTTATTATTTATACTGTCAAAGAGGGTTAACTTCAAAAATGGTTAGTCAAATGCTTAATGCATTAGGCTATAAAACTTATAGTATAATTGGAGGATATGAAACTTATTTGTTAAAAAATAAATATGTATGAAAAGTAAAAGTGGGTAAAAGAGATAGTATAAAAATATTAAAATGTTTGCCTTTATTAAATGTTTTAATATCTTGATTGATGTTTCAAAATATTTTATAATTAATATAGGTGATAGATATGGAATATATTATAATTGGTCTTTTAGTAGTTATATTAATAGTTAGTGTTATTGCACTTACAAAAAATGTTAATGAATCAAATATTACGGAAAGACTTGGAAAACTTGAAACAGAAATGATAAAAGAATTAGGGGATTTTAAAAGTGAAATTAATAAAAGTTTGAATGATGATTTTTCAGGACTTAATGACAGGATTGATCGCAGGCTTAATTTAATTAATGATAAAGTAAATGAAAGATTAGATCAAAACTTTGAAAGAACTAATAAGACATTTACTTCAGTATTAGAAAGACTTTCTAAAATTGACGAAGCTCAAAAAAAAATAGATACTCTTTCAACAGATATAGTTTCACTTCAAGGCGTTTTAACTGATAAGAAAACAAGAGGAATTTTCGGTGAAGTAAATTTAAAACATATTTTGTATAATGTTTTTGGTGAAGGTAAGAATAATATATATAGACTTCAATATACTCTTAGTAATGGAACGATTGCTGATAGTGTTGTGTTTGCTCCAGATCCTTTGGGAATGATTGCTATTGATTCTAAATTTCCACTTGAAAACTATCAATTAATGGTTGATAAGAACACAGCTAATAGAAGCTTGGCAGAGCGTAAGTTTAAAGCTGATATGAAAAAACATATTGACGCAATTGCTAGTAAATATATAATTCCTGGAGAAACTACTGATCAAGCAATACTTTTCTTACCAGCTGAAGCTATATTTGCTGAAGTTAATGCATATCATCAGGATGTGATTGATTATGCTTATCAAAAAAAAGTTTGGATATGCGGACCAACAACATTAATCAGTACTTTAACTACAATTCAAATAATAATCAAAAATTTAGAAAGAGATAAATATACTAAAGTTATACATCAAGAACTTAGACTTTTAGATACCGAATTTAAACGTTATAAAGATAGATGGGATAAACTTTATAGAAGTATTGAAACCGTAAGTAAAGATGTTAAAGATATTCATACTACAACTGATAAAATAACTAAGAGATTTGATGCAATTAATGGAGTGGAGATGGAAAGTATAAATCATGAAGAAGATTAATTATTTATTTATATGTGTGACAATTGTTTTGGCTTTTTTGGTGATTTTTTCTAATTTAGATAAAGGTATAGTTATATTTTTAAAAGATAGTAGTATTATTTTAACTTTATTAATTCCTTATATTTTAAATAAATTATTTAAATTAAATATTAGTGAAGGTTTTATATTTATATGGATAGTATTTATCTTTTTGGCCCATTATTTAGGCGTTATATGTAATTTATATAATAGCTGGGAGGCGTTTGATAAAGTTACTCATACTTTTTCAGGAGTTGTTTCTTCTGGTGTTGCTATTATTATATTAAATAAAAATAAATATAAAAAACCATTGTTTAATATAATATTTATTTTATCTTTTACCACGCTTTGTGCAAGTCTTTGGGAGTTTTTTGAATTTACTTGTAATGCTTTAGTTGGGGGAGATGCTCAAAGAGTTATTTTAACAGGAGTATCAGATACGATGTGGGATATGATAGTTGCCTTTTTAG
Source organism: uncultured Muribaculaceae bacterium (assembly GCA_964553605.1). Taxonomy (GTDB): domain Bacteria; phylum Bacillota_I; class Bacilli_A; order RF39; family UBA660; genus Coprosoma. The sequence goes on from CAZKKR010000002.1 coordinate 32,133, forward strand.
GGTCAATATTTACATGTATTATTTATTGTTTTGAGAAATATAGTGTAAAGGAAAACTAATAAACACTATATTTTTTCTTTATTTTATTCTATAATTATTATAGAGGTGTAAAAATGGAAGAAAAGGTGCTAGAATATATAACAAAACACAATAAAGCAGTTACTTATGAAGAAATTGCTACTGTATTAAGTGATGAAGAACTTCCACAACTAGCGAAAACTTTAGAAAAATTAGAAAAAGAATTAAAGATAAGACTTACTAATAAAGGTAAATATGAAAAATTTAATGATAAGATGAAAAAAATAGGAATATTTGCTGGTAATAAAAAAAGTTTTGGCTTTGTAGTTGTCGATGGTGTTAAAGATGATTATTATGTTGCAGCTGAAAATGTAAACGGAGCAGTTGACGGCGATGAAGTTATTATTAAAATTATTGATGAAGGTAGGCATGAAGCTATAGTTTCATCAATTAATAAGCGTAATATGAGTAATACTTTAGTTGGGGAATTATACGTTAAAGATCAAAAGAACTTTATTGAACTTGATGACGATAAATTAAAAATTGTTGTTGAAATCCCTAATGATAAGTTAAACGGAGCAGTTCCTGGACATAAGGTAATTGTTAAGATAGAAAATAAAATTGAAAAAAGCAATTATTATGAAGGGGAAGTTACAAGAGTTTTAGGTCACAAAGATGATCCAGGAGTTGATATTTTATCTATTGCTGCCAAATATCAAGTAAATGATATTTTCCCTGAAGAAGTGGATGAAGAACTTAAAAATATTCCAAGTGAAGTTTTAGAGGAAGAACTTAAATCAAGAAGAGATTTAACTAGTGAAATGATTTTTACAATCGATGGCGATGATACCAAAGATATTGATGATGCAATTAGTATTAAAAGACTTGATAATGGAAATTATTTATTAGGTGTACATATTGCTGATGTTAGTCATTATGTAAAACCAAATACAGCTTTATATGAAGAAGCTTATGAACGAGGAACAAGTAATTATTTGGCTAATACAGTAATTCCAATGCTTCCACATCAACTTTCAAATGGTATATGTTCATTAAACCCAGATGTTGTTAGACTTACTATTTCTTGTGTAATGGAAATAGATCAAAAAGGTAATACTTTAAGTAGTGATATTTTTGAAAGTTATATTAAATCTAGAAAACAAATGACATATAAAAATGTTAATAAAATTTTAGAAGAAAATATTATTCCAGAAGGTTATGAGGAGTTTGTTTCTGACTTAAACTTAATGAAAGAGCTTGCTTCAATAATACGAAAAACAAAAGTTGAAAAAGGTTATATTGATTTTGATGTCGATGAACCTAAAGTTATTACTGATGAAAACGGAAAAGCAATTGATATTGAAAAAAGAGTAAGAGGAATAGGTGAAAATTTAATTGAAGACTTTATGATAGCGGCTAATGAAGCTGTTGCCACAACAATTACTTATATGGATCTTCCTTTTATCTACCGTGTTCATGGCCGACCTGATGAAGATAAATTAAAAAGATTTTTGGGCTTTTTAAGTGTTTTGGGTTATAAAGTAAATGCTAATATGAAAAATATTACACCTAAAACAATTCAAAGCATTTTAGAACAGTTAAAAGACAAAAAAGAATATCCTGTTTTATCTAATATGCTTTTAAGAAGTATGATGAAAGCAATATATGATAATACTAATATTGGTCATTTTGGTTTAGCAAGCAAATTTTATACACATTTTACTTCACCAATTAGAAGATTTCCTGATTTAACTGTTCATAGACTACTTAGAACATATTTGTTTGAACATAAAATTGATAATTCGACTGTTGATTATTTTAATGAAGAACTTCCAATTATCGCTAAAAAATCATCTGATAGAGAAAAGGCTGCTGATGACTGTGAAAGAGATGTTACAGATATGAAGATGGCTGAATATATGGAAAGTCATATAGGTGAAGTTTACAAAGGAATGATAAGTACCGTTACAAGTTATGGTATGTATGTTGAATTACCTAATTTAGTAGAAGGACTTGTTAAAATTGACAGTATTGATGATGACTATTATACTTATGATGAAAGCACATATAGTTTAATTGGTAAAAAAAGTAAAAAAAGATATGTTCTTGGTATGACAGTAGAAATAGTTGTTGAAAGTGTGGTAAAAGAAAAAGGGCTTATTAATTTTATACTAAACAAAGGTGATAAAAATGGAAATAAACAACCGCAAAGCAAAGCATAATTATCAGATTTTTGAAACCATTGAAGCTGGTATTGTTTTAACTGGAACGGAAATAAAATCTATTAAAGCTGGTAAAGCTAATATTAAAGATAGTTATGCGAATATTAAAAATGATGAAGCTTTTCTTATAAATATGCATATTAGTAGTTATGATAATGGAAATATTTTTAATCATGAAGAGACTAGGACTAGAAAACTACTTTTACACAAAAAAGAAATTTATAAACTACGTGATAAAATAAGATTAGAAGGTTATACTTTAATTCCTTTAAAAGTATACTTAAGCAAAGGAAAAGCTAAAATTATGCTTGGTGTATGCAGGGGTAAGAAAGATTACGATAAAAGAGAGGATATTAAAAAACGTGATATTGAAAGGGATATCCGTAGTAGACTAAAGAAATAATTTGTCAAAAAAACGGTTATATGTTAAAATATAACTGTTTAAAAACGGGCCCGTCTTGGTTTCGACAGAAATAGGGAGATTTAAACTGCAAGTCGGAGAGACACGTTAAGTCTAACTTAAATATAACTGGAAACAGAAATAATTACGTACCTTCATTTGCCTAAGGTTGGCATGGTACACTTCTTTAATTTTTAGCTCACAAAAAATTTTAGAAGTTCGCTTTTAGTGAGATATATCATTATTTAGCCTAGAAGTAGTGATGAATTTTATAGGCTTACTAATAAAATAGTTGTTAGTTACTAATTTTTATTAGGAAATTTTATAACTAACTAAACTTGTAGATGTTTACTTTGAAGTATTTTTGGACAGGAGTTCAATTCTCCTCGGGTCCACCATAGGTAATTAGTCTATTTATTAGATTTTATATATAAAAGGTTAATTTTGATTAACCTTTATTGTTTAATTTGGGGTGAGTGTGTGCAAGTATTTAGAATATGTGATAAAGCTGAAGTGGATAAAATATTTAAAGATATGGATTTTAAAGATATTGGGGCTTCTGGAAAAATGCATAAAAGAAAGCCGGGAGAAGCTACGGTTAATAATCATGTCTACGATGAAGATGAAATGTATATGCATTTTTTTCCAAAATTTAGCGATTTATTTTATATAAATTTAGAAAAAGGGAAATGCGTTTGTACATATGATATTCCTGAAGAAATATTAGATGCAAGTTTGGGTTATGGTGAATATATGGATTTATTTACTTATAGCATTCCGCGAAAAGTACCAGAGTATTGTATAAATAATAAATTATTAAAATTTGAATATCTTACTCAAGTTAAATTATTAACTAATGATATTTCTTATATTGATTTTTTAAGTGAAGAACCGCTTGATGATTTTTATGAACTTATATATTCAAAACAAGCATCTAAACATAAATAATTTTTGATAGAGGTGTTATAGTGAATCAAATTTTTGATATTAATATTAATATTATGGAAAATATAGATTTGGATATAATAAAAGATATAGAAGAAAAGTGTAAGACAGGAAAATCTTTAACTAAAGATGAGTCTTTATATTTTTTAAGTTATATTTCATATAAAGTTCGTGATTTACTAATAAAAAGTAAAAATGAAAACGTAGATGAATATAATTTTTCCGGAGATTGTACTAATGCCCAGTCTATGCTTAAATACTATTTTGATGATTTAGGACTAAAAAGTATTCCTGTACAGACAAACCGCATATTCTTTAATGTTATCCAACATTCTTTTATAATTGTTTATCTGCTAGAGGAAGATGATTTGGTTCCTTATATAGTTGACCCAACTTATAATCAGTTTTTTGATATTGATAAATGTCTGGCATCAAAATATGTTATTAAAGATGGTATTATTAAATGGACACCCGATCCAGGGTATTTTGTTTTAAAAGCAGATGAAGAAAAACAAAATATTATTAAAAAACTTTTAAAATATGGATTTATGGAAATGACTAGAGATAATGCGATTATTTATGGTGATAGTTTTTATTTCACACAAACAGGACTTCCTAAAAGTGTTTATGATGTTCTTTCAAGTTTAAATGGACTTTATTTAAAATTTTTTTTAAGTAGTAATTTTGAAGTTTCAAAAAGTAAAGATAATCTTAAGAAAAATAATTTACTTTTAGAGCCTTTAAAAAATAATAAAAAAGCAGCAAAAACAGTATAATTTTTAGTAAATATTCCAAACTATTTATTAAGGAGGGATTTTATGAAAAAATTATTCTGTTTTTTATTTATTTTACTTGTACTTTCTGGTTGTGGTAATATGAATAATACTCCAACAAAAAAAGTTGAAGCATTTTTAAATAAATATCAAACAAATGATAAAGATGTTATGGATGATTTAAATGATGTTTTGCTTTTTGATAGTGATATGACGGACAGTGAAAGAAATGATTATCGTGAGTTTATGAAAAAACATTATCAGGATATGACATATAAAATTAAAGATGAAACTATTGATGGTGATACAGCCACGGTAGAAGTAGAAATAACTGTTCGCAGTTATGCAGATAAGGTAAATGAAGCTAATAATTATAGATTAGAAAACGCATCAGAATTTGATACTGATAATACTTTTGCTTCGTATAGACTTGATAAGTTAAAAGATGTAAAAGATACTGAAACTTATACAATTAATTTTTATTTAAATAAGATTGATGATGAATGGGTAATTAATCCAATATCTTCAGATGACGAAAGTAAAATAAATGGACTTTACGGTGTTAATGATATAAATGATTCGGTTATGGATACTACAGAATCAGATAGTACTAAACAAGATTCGAATGTTGTTACCGATAATGCACAGAATGCCGATAATAATGCCTCTTAAATATTAAATGGACATATTTTGTCCATTTTTTGTATATAATTTTTTAGGTGAAATAATGAAAAAGATATTAATTATATTGTTATTAATTCCAATTAATGTTAAGGCTTTTGACACCTCGGCAAAATCGGCGATTTTAATGGATATGGATAGTAACCGAATACTGTATGGTAAAAATATAAATTATACTCAAAGTGTGGCTTCGATATCTAAAATTATGACTGCTATTTGTGTTATTGAAAACACTAACATAAATAAAAGTGTGATAGTAGGTGAAGAGGTATTAAAGTCGTATGGTTCGGGCATTTATGTGCAAATTGGTGAGAGGTTAAAAATAAAAGATTTACTATATGGTCTTATGATGCGAAGTGGTAATGATGCCGCGTTAGTTTTAGCTAAGAATACATCTGGTAGTGTTTTAAAATTTGTGGATATGATGAATGAAAAAGCAAAGAAGCTCGGAATGAAAAACACCATTTTTAACAACCCTAGTGGGTTAGATGAAAAAGAATTTAAAGGTAACTTTTCTTCAGCTTATGATATGGCTTTACTTATGAGTTACGCGATGAAAAACAAGCATTTTAGAAAAATAGTTAGTACGAAAGAATACAATTTAAAAACAAATAAAAATGTTTATAAATGGAAGAATAAAAATAAACTTTTATATTCATATAAATATATGTTAGGGGGGAAAACCGGGTTTACTAAAAAAGCAAAGCGAACTTTAGTTACAGCGGCTTCTAAAAATAATCTTAATTTAGTAGCAGTAACAATTAATGATGGAAATGATTTTAAAGATCACGTAGATTTATTTGATGAGGCTTTTTCAAAATATAAAAATTTTCTTTTACTAAATAAAGGAACTCTTTCAATTATTGGTGAAAATTATTATAGCGATGATAAACTATATATTAAAAATAAAATTACTTATCCACTTATTTTAGATGAAGAGTCTTTGCTTAAAATGAAATATGAGTTAGAGAAAAAGAGACATTATAAAAATAAAAGTAAAGTTGGAAGTGTAAAGATTTATTTGGGTGATCAAATTATAAGAAATGAAAATATTTATGTTAAGGCTAAATCATGATTAATAAGCTATGGACTTTTTTAATTATTATAGGTTCGTTATTTTTAATTATTAATGGTAAATTTGATATTTTAAATAAGCAAATTTTAACTAGTGGGAAAGTGACTTTAGACTTATTAATTCAAATTTTCCCCTTAATAGCGCTTTGGCTTGGAATAATGAATATTGCTAAAAAAGCAGGATTATTAGACAAAATTTCAAAATTTATTACACCATTTTTAAGAAGATTATTTCCAAAAATTCCAGAAGGACATGAGGCTTTTGGGTATATATCTTCTAATATTATCGCTAATATATTTGGACTTGGAAATGCGGCAACGCCATTTGGTATTAAAGCTATGGAATCTATGCAAGAATTAAACGAAAACAAAGAAGAAGCTAGCATTAGTATGATTACTTTTTTAATTATAAACACTTGTGGCTTTACTTTAATTCCAACAACTATTATTTCACTTAGAATGCTTCATAAAAGTAAGAGCCCTACTAGTATTGTTTTACCATGTATAATTGTTAGTTTTTTGTCTTTAGTTTTTGGTCTTGTTATTGATAGGTTGTGGTCTAAAAAATGAGTGATTTGTTCATTCCTTTAATTGTTTTATTTGTGATAGTATATGGCTTTTTTAATAAAATAAACATTTATGATGCTTTTACTGAGGGCGTGATGGAAAGTTTTCCAATGATTAAAAAAATGTTCCCCTCACTTTTAGCTATGATTTTAGCAGTGAATATTTTTAGAAGTAGTGAGGTAATTGATTATATCTTTTCTTTTTTTAAACCACTTTTTTTAATATTAAAAATTCCTTTTGAAGTTTTACCTATGGCAATTATGAGACCGCTTTCAGGTAGTTTTGGTCTGGCATTTTTAAATAACATATATGAAATATATGGACCAGATAGTTATATAAGCGTGCTTTCTTCAGTTATTCAAGGTTCAAGTGATACGACTATTTATATAATAACTTTATACTTTGGAACTATAGGAATAAAAAAAATAAAATATGCTTTATGGGTAGGCTTACTTGCCGATTTATTTATGATTATTATTAGTTTAATAGTAGTTCCACTTTTTTTTTGACATAATAGTTTTCATAAAGTATAATCTAATTGGTGATTTTCATGGAAAGACTTCAAAAAATTATTGCAAATAGTGGATACTGTTCAAGGAGAAAAGCAGAAGAGTTAATAGAAAATGGTAAAGTTTTTGTAAATGGTGAGAAAGTTACTAGTTTAGGGGTTAAAGCTAGTTATAGTGATCAAATAACAGTTAATGGTTGCAATTTAAAATTAGAAAATAAAGAATATGTTTTACTTTATAAACCAAGAGGAGTTATTACTACTACTAATGATGAAAAAGGGCGAAAAACAGTTTTGGATTTAATTGAGACTACTAATAGATTATATCCAGTTGGAAGACTTGATTATGATACTAGTGGGGCTTTAGTTTTAACAAATGATGGAGAGCTTACCAATCTGCTTATTCATCCTAGTAGTAATATTGAAAAAGTTTATGTTGCTAAAATTGAAGGACTTGTAAAGCCAGAGCTTATTAAAAAGATGTGTGCTGGTGTTATAATAGATGGTAAAAAAACAGCTAAAGCTAAAGCTAAAATAAAAAAAATAGATAAAAAGAAAAACTCTTCAATAGTTGAGCTTATAATTCATGAAGGGAAAAATCATCAGGTTAAAAAAATGTTTGAGGCTATAGGTTATAAGGTTATTAAATTAAAACGTGAAAAATTTGCCGGACTTACTTTAGCTGGACTTACTTCTGGTAAGTATAGACATTTGACTATAAAAGAAGTTAAAACTCTTTATTCGTTAGGTAATGAATAATGTGACAAACAGTTGTAAATAAGCAATTGTTTTTTTCTTTATTATGTTTGTAATATGATATAATGATTTTGAATTATAGGGAGTGATAATGTGAAAAAGAAAATATTTATTTTGGGTCTTGTTTTTTGTGTTTTAATGGTTAATATTAGTAGTGTTTTGGCTAAAGAGGTTAGCTTTGCCGATTTAAAAACACGCTTTATTCAACTTATTAATGATAGTAATTATACTATTACGGACACTGATAATAAAGTTACTATAGCTTTAACGAATGAAACTCATGGGCCTTACTCAATTGAATTTAATTATGCCGAAAATGTTGTCTCTTATGTTAATAATAGAGATGTTTCAGAGGCAACGGATCAGCAAAAAGTATACTATGCACAAGTGGATTATTATTTTGTACTGGCTCTTATATATACTTTATTTGATGTATATGATATAAGACCTGATGCTGAATTTAGTGATGATGATTATGATGAGATGGGAGTTACAATAGAAACAAGCGATGAAATTAGTTGTAGGACCGAGAATAATTTGGAAGTTTCTACAGAACCTATTACTTCATTTAGTATAGATTTAACTAAATTTAACAATTATACTTTAAATTTTCAAGATGCTGAAAATTCAGTTGACGGGGAGCAGCTTATAGCTTTTTTAAAGTCGATGATGAATCCTATGAATGACAATGTTTTTTCTTCTGAAAATTTAGATGATTTTAGTGATTTGTTTGATGTGGATTTAGATATTGAACAAGAGACTAAAGATGATATTCAAGTAGTTAACCCTGAAAAGAAATCTGTTGTAAAGGTTCCGGCTACAAAAGCAAATTCAATGTATATGTTAATTGGCATTCCTTTAGTAGCTGTTGCGGTTGGGGTTTTAGTTTATTTTATTATTTTAAAAAGATAAAAACTATTTCATTTGAAATAGTTTTTTTATTCTTCAGCACTTATTGCTTCGGTTGGGCAACTTTCTTTAGCTGTTTTTACATCGTCATTTACTTCTTGTTTTACAGCTTTTGCAAGTCCATCATCATCAAATTCAAAAACTTCTGGAGCTATTGCTGTACAAGAACCGCAACCAATACATTTTGTTTTATCAACTTCAACCTTTGCCATAATTTAATCCTCCTATAAAAATTATAAATAAATAATTTGGAAAAAGCAAGTACATACTTTTAAAAATAGTTAAATTATGATATTATTATTGTAGGAGGCGATACCTATGTCATCAAGAATGGAAAGATATAGAAATAAAACTGTAAAATCATCAAGATCAAGTCGTAATAAGAGTTTATATAACAGTATATATTCTTATGATGATAAGTATAGCAACATTGAAGGTGTGGCTTCTATAGACAAAGAAAATGAAATAGATATTTCAAAAGTTAAAAGGATGCTTGAGGATAGAGAAAATACTAATAGAAGAAGGTTGCGCAGTTCTTCCTATGAAAACACCGATGAATATCCAGTTTTGAAAAATCGTTATAAGGAAGATACTAATCGTAATTATGATATTGTAGATGTTTTAAAAGAGGCGAAAGAGAAAAAAGAACCAGATAATAAAGAACGTGTTTTAAATAATACTAACTATGATATTTTGAAAAAACTTAATTTAAAGTCTTCCAATAGTGATGATGAAAATAGGGAAGAGGATTTGAAAGATTTAATTGAAACAATATCAAATACTAGTTTGTTAAATAAAAACAGTGAAGAAACTTCAACTGATATGTTTAGTGATTTGATGGATGACGATACAAAAGTTGGAGATGTCAAAGATTTTACAGAATTTACTTCTATGAATAGTAAAACAATGGATGATTCATTTTTTACCGGAGGAGTTGGGCTTAAAAAAGCCGATTTTATTGAAGGTGGCACGAAAAAGGGTTCATTTGTTAAAACTTTGTTTTTAACTATAATTATTTTGGCAATTATTGCTGGAGCGGCTATTTTTGCTCTTAAGTACTTTCATATAATAGACTTTTAATAAGAGTTATTAATGGTATTCCGCCTAATATTATAAGTGTTATGTAAATAAATGGAGTGGTGAAAAAAGGTTCGCCACTTTTATAATTTATGATTAATATGTTACTAATTATAAAAATGAATAAGCAAATAAACAACACATATTTATTTGTTTTTTTATTCACATGGAAATTTGTGTAAATGTTTTCTTTTAAATAATGAATCATTATTATTATTTCTATAAATATGGCGAAAATGGTTTCTATTGATAAGCAATTTTCAATTCTATCGAATACCCCTAAGATGCTTACTCTTTTTAATATTTGAAAGGCAGGATATTCATATAATGAGGCTAAGTTGATACCAAATGAGCAAATGACGATGATAGCTATAATGAATATACTTAATGAAGATACTAAATACATTATTAGGCTATTTTTACTAGAGTAGTTTTTTATTTTGGTTTTGGGAATTATATTTAAATAATACAATTTTATTATATTACTACCAGTAAATATAAATGCACATTTAAATATATTATTGATGTTATTTGTAAATATAGGTTTTACATTACTAATATCTATATTTCCTATAAGTCCGAAAAATATTAAAAAATAAAAGAAAGTGGAAACATAAAATAGCATTAAACTTATTCTACTAATAATATGCATATCTTTTGTACTTGTGTAACAGATTGGAATTATTAAAGATAAGCTTATTATCCAAAGGCTTGTTTTATATAAAAAAAGGGAATTTGCAAATTTTATTAAAATTAAAAAAGTATATGTTACAAGTAGAAGTGTGCAGATAAAGATAAGAACATTAATTATTTTTCCTAGCTTTGGCCATAGTTTATTATTTAAAGATATTATATTGTCGTTTGGAAATTTTTGTTTTAGGTATTCATATATAAGAAAAGGAATTAATCCTATTATTATTCCAAATATAATACTTATCCATGAATCTTCTTTAACATAATATATAATACTTGTTAATGTTAATTCAGTGAAACAAGCTCTAATTAAAAACCAAATCAGTGTATGATATTCAAAAGTGCTTATTTTTTTCATATTTCACCATCTTTCAATGTTTTAGTAAGGGATGATGTCGATATTATTTTGGTATTGGCATGAATGGTTACTTTAAAATTTTTGAAATACTTTTCATTCCACTTATTTTTTATTTTTTTCCATCTTTGAGGATAGTTTTTATATATCATATTACCAAAACCAAAAATATCACTTTGATATTCATATTGCATATTTTTTATTACTTTTTTTAAATCTTTTTTAATGTTTTTATTCCAAAACTTTTCAATATTTTCAATTTCTTTTTCGTTATTTAAGTTTATTTCCCCATTTGCTTCATAAATAGTCCCTTTCATTTTTACATATATATCGGCGGCATTTTTATTTTTTAATTTTATTTTTGTTTTTAAGGAATTTGTAAAAATATTTAACAAATTATTTTTATAATTGATAGTATATATTAGTTCTTTAGATTCATTGTTTAAAATATAAATAGCGTCAGTTTCTTTTTTGGTTGCGGTTTTTATTAATTTATCATTTTTGTATATAGCTAGAGGACCTAAACTTAAATATGCTTTAGGCTGCGCTGTTTCTAAATTTTCTGTTTTACTTCCTTCTTTAACAGGTCCATTTATTTTTATAGTTGGCATTGTTGCTTCATAACCTGGTTTTAGAACTTTTCCTATGAAATTGGTGTAGGAGGCTGTATCATTAATTGAATTAGAATTTTTATTTGATTCTATTAAGGTTGCTATACTTTGAGATGGAAAAGATTCTAATGGTGAAACAATTTTTAAAACATCTCCAGCTTTATTATTATTTACCTCTATTAAGTAAAATTTATTTCTGGACTGAGGTTCTCTCATCCACCAATCTGCCACTTTAAGAAAACCTTCTTTGCCAATTTTTTCTGATATAACAATGACATTTATGTGACTAAAATATAATTGTTTTGGAGTTTTTTTATCAATTTTTTTAATGGCTTCAGCTATGCTTTTTCCGCTAGCTTGATATATAGTTGTTTTGGCTTCTCCTTCTTTGCTGGTTGTTCCATCTTTTGGTGAATTAGCAATTAATAAAGTTACTTCATATTTGTTTTCTTTTTTGTCGATACCTGCGGCTGTTACAATTGATAGTTTATTTAATTCAGCATAATCATTACATCCACAGAGGATTAAACAAACACCTAATGTTAATATTTTTTTCATTTTTTCTCTCCTTGTTTGATTATATTTTTAATGTGGACATATTTTGGCCTTTTATAGATATTTGGTATGGCAGATTTTATTATGGCATCTTTATTGTCATCTATATCAAAAGGGGCAAGGGGCGCCAGAAAAGAGGTATTTAAATTTTCCAGTGAAGCCATTTTGGTTATCCATATCAAAGTCATTGATAATATTCCGATAGCCCCCAACATGCTTGAAGCTATAATAAAAAGAAAGCGCCAAAATCTAATACCATTTATAAAATCACTATCTTGAAATATAAGACTACATATTGATGTTATAGCGACAATTATAATAGTAATGGGTGATACTATAGAAGCATCTACAGCAGCTTGACCTAGCACTAAAGCGCCAACTATACTCATAGCTGTACTCATATTGGTTGGACTTTTTAAATCGCTTTCTCTTAATATTTCAAAAATGGTCATGAATATAATTATTTCAAAAAAAGTGGGAAAGGGAACACCTTCTCTTTGAACAGCAAGGGATATTAATAATTTGTCCGGTATAGTATTTTGATCGTAGGTGGCAACAGCTATATATATTGCGGGTGTTAATATGGTGATTATTAAAGCAAAAAATCTTAAAATTCTGGTAAATGTTATATTTATGGCTTTTTCATTTTGATCTTCGGGAGATCTAATAAAATCTAAAAAAATGGTCGGTAAAATTAATACAAATGGGCTATTTTCAACTAGAATTATTATTTTTCCATTTAATAATTCCTGGCAAGCGGTGTCTGGCCTTTCACTACTTTTTATTTGAGGGAAAATGGACTTTTGAATAGTTAGATAATCTCTTATATTCCCACTATCTAATATGCCGTCTATATTAATTTTTTTTAATCTTTTTTTTATTTGAATAATTTTTTTATTATCGGCAACCCCATTTATATAGGCAATGGTTGTTTTTGTTTTTGTTCTTTTTCCTATTTTGATTTCTTCAAACCAGAGGTTAGGGTCTTTTATTCTTTTGCGTATTAGGCCAAGATTTTTAGCATGACTTTCAGTAAAACTATCTTTTGATCCTCTAATTATGGGTTCACTTGTTGACTCGGTTATTCCTCTATCTAAAGGTGCTTTAGTTTCCATTACTATAGCTTGCTTATTGCCTTCTACGATAACTATTGTAAAACCACTTGATAAGTAATACGGAAATTTATTAAAATCTTCTATCACAAATAACTGACTATTAAATAATTTATTTTTTAATGTGTTAAATAAACTACTAAAGATATTTTTATTTTTTAAAGTGTCTACCGTACTTTTAACAATGAAATCACTTATGGTATTTGCTTGGGATGTGCTTTCTAAAAAAAGGAAACCAATTTTATTTCCTTTAATTTTTATTATTCTTGTAACAATATCGGAACTATTTCCATATATGCTTTTTATATCTTTTATTACTTTATCTATGTTTTTACTTATCCTTTTCATGCGATCACATCTTTCTTTTTTAGTATGTTCAAATATTTATAAGATATGATATAATTTTATTGGATGTGATTATATGTCTTTAAATTTCATTTTGGCTCAAATATTTGGACTTGTTGCCGTGACACTTATGATTACAAGTTTTCAATGTGATGATAAAAATAAATTGCTTAAAATTCAAATTTTTAGTTGTTTTTCATATGCACTTCAGTACCTTTTCTTAGGGGCAATTTCTGGGTTTTTAATGAATATTGTGTCTTCTATTAGGAATGCTATTTTTAAAAAATATGATAATAAAAAGGCTCCTTTGTGGGTACTTATATTGTTAATATTTTTAATAACTTTTTTATCTTTATTTGGATATAAAGGAACTGTTAGTTTACTTCCAACTGTAGCTATGTTGGCTTATAGTTTTGCAGCTTGGACTGCTGATATTAGATTAATAAGACTTATGCAGGTGTTGTCGGGAATATTATTTTTGATTTATGATATTATTTCTTTAGCTATTATTGGGGCAATCGGGAATTTTATTTTGGTTATTTCGGTATTAATTTCAATATATAGATTTGATATAAAGGGTAAGAAACATGAATGAAATTATATGTGAACGATTAGATGATTTTGGAAGAGGGATAGGACATGTTAACGGGAAAGTGATTTTTATTCCCGATTTTTTGCCTTCCGAAAAAGCTTTGGTTAATGTTATTTTGGATAAGAAAAAATTTATGATAGGAGAAATTGCTGATTTAAAAGTCAAATCTAAAGATAGGGTTTGTTTTGACTGTCCTTATGATAATTGTGGATGTTCACTTAAAAATTATAATTATGAAAAATCTCTTCAATACAAAAAGAATAAGGTTGAAGGAATTTTAAAGAAGTTTGCGAATATAGATTTTAATATTAAAGAAATAGTTCCTTGTTTAAATCTTCCTAATTATAGAAATAAGATAACACTGAAAGTTAGAAAAGGGAAACTTGGATATTTTAAAAATGATTCTAATGAGTTAATTGAAATTGATAAGTGCTTAATTGCAAATAATAAAATTAATGATGTAATTAAGGTTTTGAAAAAAGAGAATTTATTAAACGTTAAAGAAATTGTAATTAAAGCTATGGATGAAGTAATGATTATAATTGATGGCGTTATGGATATTACTAATCTTAAAAAAATTGCCGATTCTATATATATGAATGATGATCTTGTTTATGGTAAAGAAAAAATTTTAAATCATATTTTAGATTATAAATTTTTGGTATCGAAAGATTCTTTTTTTCAAGTCAATAATGAAATTACCGAAAAACTTTATTTAAAAATTTTAGAATTTGCTGGCAAAGGAGATACTTTGTTAGATTTATACTGTGGAACAGGAACTATCAGTTTATGTTTAAGTAGTAATTTTAAAAAAGTAATTGGTGTTGAAATAAATAAAGAAGCTATAGAATGTGCGAATGAAAATAAAGAAATAAATAAAATTAATAATGTTAGTTTTATATGTGGTGATGCAAATAAGATAGATAGTAATGCTGATATAATTGTTGTTGATCCAGCTAGAGCAGGGTTAAAAGAAGAGGGAATTAATAATATATTATGTATAAAACCAAGTGAATTAATATATGTTTCTTGTAATCCTGTAACACTTGCTAGAGATTTAAAACAATTCAGTAAACTTTATGATGTTAAAGATATAGTTTTATTTGATATGTTTCCTTTAACACACCATGTGGAAACAATCGTGAAGTTAGAAAGGAGATAGTGTGATGGAAGAAAGGCATGAAACATACGCTGGAACAAAAATTATTTTATTACTTTTAGTAATTTGTGGTATATTTGTATTTAAATTATTATATGGACCTTTTATGGGAAAAATAGAAAAAAGAAATGTAAAAATTGCCACTATAAATTATTTAAACAAAAAATATGGTGATCATAATTATGAAATTATTAGTATAGAATATAATTATGATAAAGGTATTCTTTTTGGTTATACTAATCCTTATGGGTATGTTGTAAGATTTACAAGTAATGTTGTAAATCAATCTTCGTTATATGTCAGCGGTCTTACTCCAAAAAAATATAGATTTAGAGATAATTTTTTACACGATTATTTATCTGAGTTATACTCTAATTATTGGAAAATAAGTGATATAGCCCCTGTTGAAGATATGCAAACGTATTTTCTTGAAAAAATACAAAAAGAATTTGATCCAAATTGTGAAACAGTGGTGATCAAACATCCAAAAATAGTTATTCCAAATGATTTTGGAAGACTTCCAACTATAGAAGAGTTAGAAAATAATATTCATTTTTATACAGTAGATAGTTTAACTTTTACTTTGTCAGCAGATGTGGCAAACGAAGAAGAATATGAAAAAAAACTAAAGGCGTATTTGGAAAAAGAATTTGGCAGTAGCTGGCAGATAACAGTTTTTTCTAATGGGAAAATTCATTGTTACAGATCTTATTACGGGGTGTCATAACAAGAATTAAATATGTGTATTACAATATGTTATATTCTTTTATTTTAATTACTTTGTTTTTTACATAAATTTTACATAA
Organism: uncultured Muribaculaceae bacterium; assembly: GCA_964553605.1. Lineage (GTDB taxonomy): Bacteria > Bacillota_I > Bacilli_A > RF39 > UBA660 > Coprosoma. Next base: position 48,291 of record CAZKKR010000002.1, read on the forward strand.
ATAAATATTATTAATAATGAGTCTTATAAAAAGATAAAAGTATTGCACTTTTATCTTTATTTTGTGTTATACTATAAGTTGGGAAGGTGAGAAAATGAAATATGTTTATTCCTTTAAAGAAGGAAACAAAAGCATGCGTGAAACACTAGGTGGTAAAGGTGCTAACTTGGCTGAAATGACAAGTATTGGTCTTCCTGTTCCACAAGGTTTTACGATAACAACTGAGGCTTGCCTTAAATATTATGAAGATAAAAGCACGCTTTCAGATGAGGTAATGAGTCAGGTTAAAGAAAAACTGGCTGAACTAGAAGAAATTTCTTCTAAAAAATTAGGAGATCCTAAAAATCCTTTGCTGGTATCAGTAAGATCTGGAGCCCGTGAATCAATGCCAGGAATGATGGATACAGTTCTTAATTTAGGTATGAATGATGAAGTGGCTAAGGGATTTTCTAAAATAACTAAAAATGAAAGATTTGTTTTTGATAGTTATCGAAGATTTATTCAAATGTTTGCTGATGTCGTAAAAGGTTTTCCTAAAAGTGATTTTGAGCATCAATTTGATAGAATTAAGGAAGATAAGGGAGCAAAATTTGATACAGATTTAACTGCTGAAGATTTAAAAGAAGTAGTTGATATTTATAAAAAAGAATATAAGAAACACGCTGGAGAAGATTTTCCACAAGATCCTACTATCCAGTTAAAAGAAGCAATTCAAGCTGTATTCCGTTCTTGGAATAATGATCGTGCGAAAACATATCGAAGACTTAATGATATTCCAGATGATTGGGGTACTGCAGTTAATGTACAACAAATGGTATATGGAAATACTGGGGATAATTCAGGTACTGGTGTTGCTTTCACAAGAAATCCAGCTACTGGTGAGAAAAAATTATTTGGTGAATTTTTAATTAATGCTCAAGGTGAGGATGTGGTTGCTGGTATTCGTACTCCAGAACACATTGATAAATTAAAAAAGGTTATGCCAGATTGTTATAATGAATTTGTCAAAATTTGTGATATTTTAGAAAAACATTACAAAGATATGCAAGATATGGAATTTACGATTGAAAATGGTAAATTATTTATGCTTCAAACTCGTAATGGTAAAAGAACAGCAAGTGCGGCTTTAAAAATTGCTACTGCATTTGTAGAAGAAGGCGCAATTACAAAAGAAGAAGCACTATTACGTGTAAATCCTCGTGATTTAGATCAATTATTGCATCCTGTTTTTGATGAAAAAGCATTAAAAAAAGCTGCGGTTATCGCAACTGGATTAGCTGCTTCACCAGGTGCTGCAACTGGCCATATTTATTTTAGTGCTGAAGATGTTAAAAAAGCATATGATAAAGGTGTTAAAAATATAATTTTAGCTAGAATGGAAACTTCTCCAGAAGATATCGAAGGAATGAATTTAGCTCAAGGTATTTTAACTTCACGTGGTGGAATGACTTCACATGCAGCTGTAGTTGCCCGTGGTATGGGAACTTGTTGTGTTGCTGGATGTGGTGAAATTGTAATTAATGAAAGTAAAAAAACTTTAACTACAAAAGATGGCAAAGTATTTAAAGAAGGAGATTATTTAAGCTTAGATGGTTCAACTGGTTTTGTTTATGGCGAAGAAGTAAAAGTAAAAGAACCAGAAATTTCAGGTGATTTTGAAACATTTATGAGCTGGGCTGATGAAAATAGAACTTTAAAAATTTATACTAATGCTGATAGTCCTAGAGATGCTAAACAAGCTAATAAATTTGGAGCAGAAGGTATTGGTTTATGTAGAACTGAGCACATGTTCTTTGATGAAAAAAGAATATTTAACTTTAGACGTATGATTACAGCTAAAGATTTAGAAACAAGAAAAGAAGCTTTATCTAAAATTCTTCCTTATCAAAGAGAGGATTTTGAAGGATTATTTACGGAGATGGATGGAAAATCTGTTACTATTCGTTTCTTAGATCCACCACTTCATGAATTCTTACCTCATGAAGATAAAGAAATAAAAGCTTTAGCACCTACTTTAAATATGAGTTTTGATGAATTAAAAGATAGAGTTAATTCATTAAAAGAATTTAATCCAATGATGGGTCTTCGTGGATGCAGACTTTCAATTATTTATCCAGAAATTGCAGAGATGCAAACTAGAGCAGTAATTGAAGCGGCTGTAAATGTTTCTAAAAAAGGAATTAAGGTAAATCCAGAAATTATGATTCCTCTTGTTGGTGATAAAAATGAACTTAAATATGTTAAGGAAGTAGTAGTTAAAACTGCTAAAGAAGTTCTTAAAGAAAATAAAGCTGATATTGCTTATAAAATTGGAACAATGATAGAAATACCAAGAGCTGCACTTCTTGCAGATGAAATTGCTAAAGAAGCGGAATTCTTCTCATTTGGTACTAATGATTTAACACAGATGACTTATGGTTTTTCACGAGATGATGCAGGTAAATTCTTAACAGAATATTATAATAAACATATTTTTGAAAACGATGTATTTGCTACATTAGATCAAACTGGCGTTGGTAAACTTATTGAGATGGCTGTTAAATTAGGTAAGAAGACAAGAAAAGATATTAAGCTTGGTATTTGTGGTGAACATGGTGGAGATCCTAAATCTATTGATTTTTGTCATAGAGTAGGACTTACTTATGTTTCTTGTTCTCCATTTAGAGTTCCAGGAGCTAGACTTGCTGCTGCGCAAGCTGCAATCAAAGCAAAGAAGAATTAATATATAATTATTAGAAGACTAGAAAAATCTAGTCTTTTTTGTTCAGAAAATAGTAAACTTACGATTATTTGAAACTCTACTAACACTGTGGATACAATTAGTAATTTTTATATTATAA
>CAZKKR010000003.1:0-45629 GCA_964553605.1 uncultured Muribaculaceae bacterium
CGATTATATATAAATTTAAAAATACGTTGTCTCAAAAATTCGATAAGAAAACCAACACTAAAAATAATAATACCAACACTAAAAATTTGCACAAATACTATTCTTCCAGTAATAACTGTTGGAAATTTAAATACATCATACATATTATTTCGCATAAAAAGATTTTCATGAATTAAATATATCCCAAAAGTAGTTGAAGATAAAGTATTTATTATTTTACTACTAAACGACATATAATAAAAACACATAAAATAACAAATAGATCCAAGAATAACAAGAGGATTATCATATTGAATAAAACTTATAAATAACTTATTACCAATATAACTAAAAATACCTTTATATTTCATAAATTCTATACCAACCAGATGCAATGAAAAATTAAAAAAAGCAAATATAAAAAACATAATTATAAAAAATAAATATTGAGCACTTGCTGAAAATCTAGTTCCTATATACGTCTCGCTTATTGGATACTTTCGTAAGTAAGCCCCAATAAAATATAAAAAAGTAAAGCTAGCAAATGAATAACCATAATTAACAGTATTATAAAGTGCTTCTTGTGTTGTTAATGTAGACAAAACAGAAAACAACAAAAACATAATTAATAGTAAATTAAAATGTTGCTTTTTATCAATATGATTTAAGAACTCATTATAAAAAGGTGAAAAAATATAAAGCAAAAGATAAATTCTAATAAACCAATAATTTTCTAAATCAAATGGAGCAAAATTTCTAACAATTGTAATAGAATTAACTTCAGCAATACCCAAAAAACAAAAAATTAAAAAAATGACAATTTTATAAAAAATGACAGCATTATTCAATTGTAAAACTTTTGATAATTTAAAATTTGATTGACATTGAAAAAATCCCGATAATAAAACAAATGAATTAACATGCACCACAAAAATTGATCTAAATATGTCAAAATAAATTTTCATCTTAGGAGAAGCCATATCCATATCAACTCCATAAAGAAAAATATGCCAAATTATAATCATAAACATTGATATAATTCTCATTAATTCAAAATTACTTTTTCTTACCTTCATACAAAAACCTCACAATACTTGCTAGTAAAGCTCACCCACAATCATTCTTTAAATAATAAAAATAAGTAATTACACAAATAAGAATAAACTTATTTCCAAAACATAAGTTTCTTCATCAAAGATTGCATACGTTGTTTAAACATATTTTCTTCAACATTAAACACAGGCATTTCAATTATTTTATAATCCTTATTCTTTCTAATCCAAACATTAAATAATCTTTCTGATAAAAAGCCAAAAACTCTACAATTATAATCATCTCTATCGTTTAAGTCAATTTTATTTTCTAGTTCAAACAGAATATCGAATAACCATTTAGAATATGAATCAAATATTTCCTTACGCATTATCATCATATTGAATGGAAAATAATAATTATTATTAAAAACATACTCAAATGCATCACTATATTCAGGAAATTTTAATTTTAAGACTTTCCCGCAAACATATAAATCATTGGCAATATGACTCTTTACATATTGGCCTTTAACTGTACTTCCCCAAGTATAACCTCGCTGAGGAACAATTATATCATATTTATTAAGTAAATTAATTATATCTTTTTTTTCCAATATTTTATTTGAAAAAATACCCTTATAAAAATAACGTCTATAATGAACCAAGCCAACAATTTTAGCTTTGATATTTTTCTATATATAATAAATACCCGTAAGTTCACAATAATTTGGGTTTTTATATGATATATTTATATTTTTACAATCTTGTAAATAACCTAAATAATTACCATTAATACTTCCAACATGAAGTGGCACGTATATAGAATTATTAGGTTTATCAAATTTCTTGTGAGCAGCAATAAAAATTTCGACGTCCTTCATCATATTCACCAACTACATTATATCATATAGAAAAGGACATTATCAAGGAACATAAAAAAGAATCCACTGATTCTTTTATTAAAACAATTATTATTTTTTAAAATATCTATCGAAAAAATCAAACACCTCAGAACCGCTTACTAAACTCATTTCAACATTTATATTTAATTTTTTTACATTTTTTAATACAATATTAGGATCACTATTAACAGACAAATACGCATTACCATATTTAATACAATTATTGAGTTTAGACAAATTCTTGTTTCTTCCATTAGCATTAATTCTTTTTATTTTTGTTAACTCACAAAAAGAAGGATCAAACCTAACTTTCTTTGCATCCAATGGTATATTAACATTAACATAATACTTGCCATTTTTCATTTTATATGGCATTATAACCGAATCTTTTTCCGAAAAACCATTACCAAAATCAAAATAAAACTGACAATAATGTAATTTGAAATTTTTATTAATAAAACTAATTTTTTTGGCATACTGTTCAAAAAATAATGGACCTTTTCTTTTTAAATGAGGATATTTTTTTAACACTTTTGACAAATCAAATTTTTTAGTTTTAAAAATTTTAACAAGTGCTTTTTTCATCATTTTTTCAAAACAAAAATGATTATAACCAAATTTTCTTATCTCATTCAAATCATTTAAACAACTATCATACCCAAAAATTATATCATTATATAATTCTTCAGCAGTTCGTTTTTTAAAAGAACTTTTTCCAGAAAAAGCATAAGCATAAGCTTTTTCAATATTTTGCATTGTAATATATCCCTCACCACCAAATCTGTCATAACAATAAACTGGGATACCAAGAGAAATAGCATCATTAACAGTACGACCAATAGTAATAATTAAATCATATTTAACAAGAACTTTAGGAGTAACTTTCAAATATTTATGCCCAACACCATATATGTCTATTTTCCTTCCTACATTTTTTTGATAAATATCTACAAATTCTAATAATTCATTAGGAACATGATTAGAAACAACACAAATATTTTTAAGTGTTTTCTTTTTTACTTTACGATTAAAGTTTTTTTCAAAAGAATAATTAGTAAACAAAGATATTTGATTAATATTAAATCCTTCTTTTTCTAAAGTCAATAAAGTATGTTCTGACATTGCAGAAACCAAATTTAATTCTTTATAGTATTCAGGCAATGATTCCAAGCCCATAATAGCTGACAAAGATAAATAATGAATATAATCAGCAGAAATTTTTTTAGAAAACAATAAATAATCTAAAAGCGGAAAATGATGAGACCAAATCAAATCATAATGTGATTTTAAATCATATAAATTATTGACACTAATAATCTTTACATCATCATCAATATCATTAATAAGTGGATAATCACATTCAAAAGTAAAAATAGATACATCCCAACCACATTTCAAAAAATATGTAGCCATTGTCAAAGTATCCAATTCTGAACCGGAATAATTAATCATTTGAAAATTTGTAAGCAAAACTGATTTTTTCATTATATCACCTCTATATATTATTTTAGCAAAATAAGCTAATCAAGTCTATAAAAAAAGAACCTATTGGTTCTTATAAGTAAAATATTTAGGACTTTTCGATAAAACTTTATGCTTGGCATCTTTTTCAGAAGTAAGTGGTGTCTCTATACCATATTCATCAAACATTCCTTGCCAATCAATATTAAGTTCTGGATCATTCCAATATATGCCGCCTTCCATATCAGGAGCATAATCATTATCAATTAAATATTGGAAAATAGTATTATCTTCTAAACTTACAAATCCATGAGCAAATCCTCTTGGAACAAAAAGTTGTCTATTATTATCTGGTGTAAGTAATACTGAAGTGCTTTGACCATAAGTTGGTGAACCCTCTCTAATATCAACTACAACATCTATTGCTGAACCACTAATAACTTCAACTATTTTAGCCTGACATTTAGGATCTTTTTGAAAATGAAGACCTCTAACAACCCCTTTAGAACTTTTACTACGATTAGCTTGCACGACTCTTTCAAACTTTATTCCAAGTTTATTTAAGTCTTCTTGAATAAAATAAGGACTAAAATAACCTCTAGCATCACCAAATTTATCAGGTTCTAGTATAAAACAGTCTTGCAAATTAGTATCTATTTTTTTTACCATAATTCCTCCTATTTTTTTAAAGTTTTTTGATAAGCGGTTTTATATTCGCCACTTTTTATATCATTAATCCAATCTTGATTGTCTAAGTACCAATCAACAGTTTCTTTAATACCATTTTCAAAATTATAAGTAAGACTCCAACCAAGTTCTTCTTCTACCTTAGATGAATCAATGGCATATCTTAAATCATGCCCTTTTCTATCTTCTACAAAAGTAATCAAGTCTTCAGATTTTCCCATTTGTTTTAAAATAGTTTTAACAACATCTAAATTAGTTCTTTCAGAATGTCCTCCCAAGTTATAAACTTCGCCTTCTTTGCCTTCTCTAACGATTAAATCAACACCAATATTATGATCAATTACATGAATCCAATCACGAACATTAGCCCCTACTCCATAAACAGGAATAGGTTCGTCATTTAAAGCCTTAGAAATAACAACGGGAATAAGTTTTTCAGGAAATTGATAAGGACCATAATTATTTGAACATCTTGAAATAGTTACTGGAAGACCAAATGTTCTTCTATAAGCCATAACTAATAAATCAGCTGATGCTTTAGAAGTAGAATATGGACTAGATGTATGAATTGGTGTTTCTTCAGTAAAAAGTAAATCTGGTCTATCCAAAGGAAGATCACCATAAACTTCATCTGTAGAAATTTGATGATACCTTTTAATTCCATATTTTCTACAAGCATCTAATAAAGCTAAAGTACCTTTAATATTCGTATCGATAAATATTTCAGGATTTTTAATACTATTATCAACATGACTTTCAGCAGCAAAATTAATTACAATATCAAATTTTTCATCCTCAAATAGTTTAAAGATAAAATTTCTATCAGTAATATCTCCTTTAACAAATTTATAATTTGGTTTACCTTCTAAATCTTTTATATTATTATAATTTCCCGCATAAGTTAAAGCGTCCAAGCAAACAAAATTATCCTCAGGATATTTTGCTACCTCATAATGCATAAAATTACTGCCGATAAAACCGGCTCCACCTGTTACTAATATTTTCATAAATTATCTCCTCAATATTTTAGATTTTATAAGCTCTTCGCTATATCTTTCAGTCGCATCTTCCCAAGTAGGAAGTCTATCAAATCCATTTTCTTCAAGTTTATTTTTAGAAAGTCTTGAATTTCTAGGACGATATGCTTGCTTAGTTCCAGTAATTTCTAAATATTCCTCAGTTGAAACATGATTAACGACCACATTTTTATTATTTATTTTAAATATGTATTCCGCAAAATCAGCCCATGATACATATCCTTCATTAGTTGCATTATATGTACCATATTTGTCAGACTGAGCCATATCGACAAGTAACTTAGCTAAATCAACAGTATAAGTTGGACTTCCAATCTGATCATCAACGACATTTAAAGTAGAATGATTATCAGAAAGTTTAAGCATTGTACGAATAAAATTATTTCCATTTATACCAAATACCCAAGAGATTCTAGTGATAAAATGGTTAGGATTTCTTCTAACTTCTACCTCACCATCATATTTAGTTTTACCATAAACACTCATAGGATGAACTTCATCCTCTTCAGTATAAACCCCTTCTTTAGTTCCATCAAACACATAATCTGTAGACATATATATTATTTTAGAACCAGTTTCAATAGAAGCATCAACAATATTTCTAGTGCCTATAACATTAACTTTTTCACACTCTTCACTCATATCTTCAGCTTTATCTACAGCTGTCCAAGCTGCACAGTGAAAAATAACATCGGGTTTATAATTACAAATAACTTCATGAACCTTTTCACTATCGGTTATATCCATATCGGTTCTATCTAAAGCTAAAACATCATTATAACCACGTCTCGTAAGTTCTTTTTGAATATCAAATCCAAGTTGCCCTCTATAACCTGTAATTAAAAATTTCATTTAACGTCTCCTCTTATTTGCTAATCTATTTAAATATTTTCCATATGAATTTTTACTTAAAACTTTTGCTCTATCCTGAAGTTGTTCATTATCCATCCAACCATTACCATAAGCAATAGCTTCTGGACAGCAAATAACAACATCTCTATTGTTTTCAATTGTTCTAACCATATTTGAAGCATCAAGCAAACTATCAAAAGTTCCAGTATCAAACCAAGTATAACCATCACCCAAAAGACAAGCTCTTAAATCACCTTTTTGTAAATACATATCATTTAAAGTGGTGATTTCAAGTTCACCTCTATCAGAAGGTTTTACTTCTTTGGCCATATCGCTTACCCCTTTAGGGTAAAAATAAAGACCTGTGATCGCATAATCACTTTTCGGATGTTTTGGCTTTTCTTCAACACTTAAAACATAAGTTCCAGATTCTGATTCCTCGATTTCCATGATTCCAAATCTTTCAGGATCTTTTACTTGATAACCAAATATAGTAGCTTTATCATCTTTAGTATTATCTATAGCTTCTTTTAAAGCTTTCTTTAGACCACTACCATAAAAAATGTTATCGCCTAAAACCATCGCACAAGCTTCATCACCGATAAATTCTTCACCAATTATAAATGCTTGCGCAAGACCATCAGGACTAGGTTGGATAGCATAATTAATATTAATGCCAAACTGCGAACCATCATCAAGCAATCTCTTAAAATTTTCTTGGTCATCAGGCGTTGTGATAACTAAGATATCTTTAATGCCAGCTTCCATTAAAACTGAAAGCGGATAGTAAATCATTGGTTTATCATAAACCGGAATTAATTGTTTACTAGTTCCCTCCGTAATCGGATATAATCTAGTTCCAGAGCCCCCTGCTAAAATTATTCCCTTCATTAATTTACCTCCTCAACAAATTATAACTCATAAAATGTCTATTTAAATTCTAGCACAAATATAAATAAATATCAAATTAGAAAATAAGAAAAAAAGCCCCAATAAGGACTAATAATTTTCTGCCATAATTTCAAAATAACTTTGTGGATGAGCACAAACTGGACACATCTTAGGTGCTTCTTCTCCATAATGAACATGACCACAGTTACGGCAAACCCACATCTTAGGAGCTTCACTTTTAAATACCTTCTCGGCTTTAACAGATTCTAATAACTTTCTATATCTTTCTTCATGATGTTTTTCGATTTCCCCTACTTTTTCAAACAAAAAAGCAATTCTATCAAAACCTTCTTCTTTAGCCACTTTCGCAAACTCTTTATACATCGTAGTATGCTCATAATTTTCACCTGAAGCAGCCATTTCTAAAGCTTCAGCAGTAGTTACTTTTAAACTATCTTTAACATCGCCGCCATTTTATAATTTAATACACATCTTCGCATGTTCTTTTTCATTATTTGCCGTCTCTTCAAATATTGATGAAATTTGAACATATCCTTCCTTTTTCGCCGCTGAAGCAAAATAAGTATATTTATTTCTAGCTTGGCTTTCCCCAGCAAAAGCTTCTAATAAATTTGCTTCTGTTTTAGATCCTTTTAATTCCATTTTTATCATCCTTTCTTGGAATATAATCCATTAAGTAAATTATACAATGATTGTAAACAAAAGTAAATTAAAAAACTAAATTTTAAAAGAAATATATAATCTTATATTTAAATATTGTATAATAAATTATAAGGTGATAATTATGGATAAAAATGAACTTACAAAAAAACAAGAAGAACTTAAAAAAATACTGTTTGAAAATAACGACAAAAATTTTTATAAAAAATATAATAAACAAGAAAGACGCAAAAAACCTATCTTTACTAATTTTATGCTATCACTCATGCTAATACTAACATTTATATTTTCACTTTTCTTAATCTTTGATTCAACAGATAGAATAAATGAAACATATGAAATAATAAACGCTCTACTTATAATATCTATCGCTGTAAGCTTTGTCGTAACTTTCCCAAAAAATAGAAAACATAAATCCGGTAGTACCATTGTTACAAGCATGCTTATAATATTTACAATAATATTTAATAGTTTCTACTTACTTGATATGATTAAACTGCCAACTCAAAGACATCTGCCAGATTTCTATAACAAAAATTTAACGGAAGTAATAAAATGGACAGAAAATAATAAAATAAATCACAAAGAAACATTTGAATATAGTGACAACGTTAAAAAATATATGGTCATAAGTCAAACTGAAAAACCAAAAACATTACTTAAAAGAATAAAAGAAGTAGAATTCACAATATCAAATGGCCCAGACTATTCGAAAGAAGTTATCATTCCTGATATGAATGGCTGGACAACAAATGAAGTCCTAAAATTTATCGATGAAAACTATTTAAATAATGTTCAAATAAATTTTGAGGAAAATAAAGAAATTAAAAATGACTTAATAATAAAACAAAGTATAACAGGTAAAGCAAAAAGAAATGACAGTATCATATTTACCGCATCATTAGGTGATAAAGAAGCTTTAGTCCCTATTAAATTAAAAGATTTAAAAAATAAAAAATTATTAAACGCTACCACATATTTAGGCAAACATGGTATATTATATGAAATAAAATATGAGTTTTCAGAAAATACACCAAGAGGACGAATAATAGAAACAAGTCCGAGTAAAGATGCTGAAGTAAAACCAGACGAAAAAGTGATATTAACTGTATCAAAAGGAAAAGAAATAAAAGTGCCAGATCTTAAAAACAAAACACTAAGTGAAGTAACAAACTGGATTACTCAAAATAACCTAGAGATTGAATATACCGATAAATATGATAATGATATTAAAAAAGGATTAGTAATTAATACTAACTATAATAAAGGAGATATCATAGAAGAAGGAACGAAAGTAATAGTAACCTTTTCCAAAGGAAAACTTGTAATGTCGAAATTCCAAGATTTAAATTCATTTAAAACTTGGGCTGAAGCTTATGGCATAAAATATGAAATAAAAGAAGAATTCAATAATGAAATAGCCATAGATAACATAATAAGATTTTCAATTAATGAAAATGAAACAATAAATCCTGAAAATACTATAATCGCATATATTTCAAAAGGAAAGCCGATAAACGTTCCAAACTTTATCGGTAAAACCAAAAATGAAATTCAAAAAGAATGTAATAGTTTAGGCATAACCTGCACATACACATATACAAAATCAGATAAAACTGAAGGCACAGCTATTAATCAAAGCATACCTAAAGGAACAGAAATATCTAAAAAACAAATTATAAATATTGAAATAGCGACTAAAAAACAAACCACCACACCAAAAAATAATACAAATACTAACACTAATACTAATACAACACCAACACCTACCAATGAGTGTAATGGTGAAGTATATACAGTTAAAGGACTAAATACAGTATTTAATGAGTGCTCATCATTTAGTGATTGTAAAACTAAAGTTCAAAATTATTTTAAAGCAAATTATAAAGGTGTTAATGTATATATTAAAGATGACGGTGGATCTTCTGGATTATCTTCTGGATCATTTGTATCCGGAACCGGAAATGGTGCAACAGTAGAATGTGGCAAAACATATACAATAACTCTTGCAAAATAGGAATTAATATTCCTATTTTTTTTATAAAAAAAATAGGAGATAATCTCCTATTTTATCGTAAGTTCTACTCTTTTTTCTCTATTTGGATTAACAGATATTTTATAAGTTTTAGAGTTCATACTGTGCTCTAAAGAGGCAGATGAGAACATATCAGTTAAATCACCATAATCATCAGCTGTATCCGTTTTTGTATGAATAATAATTGAATATGTTCCTTTAGGTAAACTACTAATATCAATTGCTTTATTAAACCAAACATATTTTTTAGATAATTTATCCAATGATGTGACTACATAACTACCGTTATCAGTACTTCCTAAATCAAAACTATACTGTTCAAAAGAAGAAACATTTTCAAATATAATTTTTCTAGTAATTTTTGATGGATCATTATAAGCTGCACCATAGTTATATGAAATACCTGAAATATTAAATAAATCATCATCAAAATTAATTTCATCATAATCATTAATCATGTTTCTAAAAGTTGGCGATTCAGAAGAAGTAATAACATTATCTCTAACAAATAACTGAACAGCTTTTGATTTTAATTTCTGAGAAACCCTAAATGTATAAGATTTACCATCAATTACTCCTCTGTGACTAAATGGTGAATTCATAATATTATTAAATAGTGTTTTCGTATAATAATTATCAATTTCGCTTAACATATAAATATCGTAGTCCCCAGCTGGAATAGAAGATAGATCAATTTCTCCATTAAACCAAGCTCCACTATAATCATTATCGTCAGATAAATCATAAGGAATATTATCTATCCATCTATCAATAGAAATTTTGTATTCGCTATCATCTAAAGTATTTTTTAAAATAATAGAAAAATTAATATCATCACTTAAAGAATTACTAATCCCCTTTTGAATTAAATAACCCTTAACACTAAATGTATCAGTAAATTTTAATTCCTCTAAATAAAACTCTCCTTCAGTTTTTTCTAAAGTCTTTTCAATTACATTAACATCAATAGTTTTAAGTGTTTTTTGACCATGTTTATCACTTACAGAATAAGTGACACTATATTCCCCTATCTCATTAAAATTAACATTATTTTCTTCAATAATAACTTTGCTAGTTAAATCACCATCTTCTTTATCAGAAGCTTTAACACCATCTAATAGATTAGTTTCAGTACCAACAGTAACATTTTTATCTTTAGCTGTAATAATAGGTTTTTCATTAGCGATAACAGTCACTTTAATAGTTTTTGTAGTAGTTCCACTAGCGTTACTAACACTATAAATCACTTCATATTCGCCAGGTGTATTAGTATCAACTAATCCGCTATAAGTAATAGAGGTTGTTAAATCACCTTTATTATCAAAAGCACTTACACCTTCCATATAATCAAATTCTTCAAATTGTAATACTTCTTTATCAGAAGCTTCAATAGTAGGTTTAACATCCCCAATAACCTGAACATTAATAGTTTTACTTACATGGAAGTTACTATTATCAGAAACTGTGTAAGTTACACTATAATTACCAGATTTACTAGTATCAACTGTTCCAGTATAAGTAACCTTATTAGTTAAATCACCGTTTTCATTATCATAAGCACTTACGCCTTCCATATAATTAAATGAGCTACCAACATTAATAGTTTTATCAGAAACATTTATAACCGGCTGATTATTAGATACATAGAAATTATTCGCTAAAACATAACCATATTTTGGATCGCCAGATAAATCAGTAAAAATCTTGTAATAATCTTTGCCACCAGAGCTAACTTTATCGATAATATTCACTGAAAAATCATATACCGGATCACTACGTTTAGGATTTTTCATTGTATACAAAGCTGAATTAGTATCAGGATTTCTATAAACAACAACTCCACTAATACCTTTTTTCGTAACTCCAACAGTATTAGAATTAAAATCTTTACCACCGAAAGATTTATCTCGATTAAAAGCATTAGAAGCCATTATTTCTCCCCAATAAGGATCAGTCGCATAATATATGTTTTTACCACTGGATTTATTACCATAATGACTACCATTATAGTATTTGCCAGAAGCATTTTCATAAGAAGTGGAGCTCTTAGAAGCATAATCCATAATAGATTCTCTTGGTGAATTATATGAATAAGCACATTCGTATGGACAGCTATCTGCAGCTCCATAACCAAATAAATTATTCTTATTCATTGCTATTGAGCTAGTACCCCAATTACTTTCATTTAAAGCTGCAGAAAAAGCAAGAAGAGCGTTAGTTCCATATGTTTCCTCGGCTTCCTTAAAATAAACACCCGTACCATACATTTTAGACTGTGAAGCATTATATTTTCCAGCAATAACACTATCAAAATCTGCTGCCGTATAACCAGTTGTTGAACGAGAAGTCAAGTATAAATAATAAGCATAATGAGGATTATTCGGATTTATACTTCTAGAATAACTTCCACTACGATAATCATCAAGCATACTAGTTAAATTATTATAAAAATAATTGCCATCAAAACTATAATACCAAACATCTTTTTTCATATAGGATGGAGCTGTTCCCAAATTAGTAAAACTATCATTGTAACTAACTCCACCATAAGTAGTAAAATGGTGAATTAAATTGCCAGATGGCCCATAATGTTTATAATAAGTGCCCAAAGAGCTATCATACAAAGTAACCCAAGCGCCACCAGCTACCCAACACGAAACACCATTATAAGTGATTTTATACCAAATATAGTCGGAACCATTGTAAGTTTCTGTATAGTTAAAATTATAACTACCTGTAAGTGATGCTACTTTAGAAGAACTAGTAGAATGATCACTTCGTAAATTAACCCCTGTTCCATTAACATTAATCATGTTGCCACCAATTAAAGAAATCGGTGTTACTACGCCATTATTTATATCTGTCCAACCGGTAAAACCACTCATCATAATTTTAACTCTACCATTATCAGAATATCCTAAAACAGCTGCATCAATACCATATGATGAATTAATAGAAGTAAATTCAGAAGTAGAATTATAATTTCTATACAATGAATACGTACTTTTACCGCTAGGTTTAAATTTAAAAATACCATATTTTGAATCAACAGGAATCCCGTCTCTATAAATTGTCGCAACCAAGCTGCTAGAAGAACTTTGACTATTCATTGAAGAAAGAGCAGCAGAATAACTGCTGTAAGTGCCAATCACCCTATTTCCTGCTGATGAGCTAACCATTTCAACCGAATATGAATTAGCTGCTTTTACACTATAAAAAGGGCAAGCACAAAAAACCATAGTTATTAAAAATATGACTATTTTTTTCATAAAAACCCTCCTTATCTATACAAAATAATTATACCAAAAATAAAACATAAATTTAATAATAACAAAGGCTTACTATACAGATATTTACACAAATATTAAAATATGGTAATATATTTAAAGCAAGAAGGGATATTATGAGTAACGAAAAAGCAAAAACAAAATTAAAAAAAGCCTTATTTAATCCTGATAATAAATTATCATTAATACCAAACTGGTTAAGCTTTTCAAGAGTTATTGGAAGCTATGCAATTCCAACAATGATATATACAGGAGCTTCCGCACCAGCACTGTTTGGAACTATCGGATTTATTGGTATTTCAGATTTCTTAGATGGAAAAATCGCTCGAGCACTCAAAGTTGAATCTGAAGAAGGGGCTTTAGTAGATGCCGTGGCAGATAAGTTTTTCTCAATAAATCTTATCTTAGGAATATTACCAAAAGCCCCATTATTTTTAATAAATGGCTTACTTGAAAGCCAAATTTCATACATAAATGGAAAAGCTTATGCCGATGGTAAAAACCCACAAAGTTCACTACTTGGGAAAATAAAAATATGGCCTCTATCCATTGGATTAGGCTTAGGCTATTTATCAATTGCTATGAAAAATCAAGGAAGTAATTTAATTGATCCAAGTAAACTTATGCTAGCAAGTAATTTGTTCTGTGCTGCTACTATTCCATTAGAAATAATTAATTTAAGGGAATACAAAAAAGAAGCCGAAAAGCCATTAGAAATGCAAGAGAAAGAAAAAGAAAATAAAACCCAAACAAAAGAAAAGAAAAAAGATAAAAAGAAAACAAAAAAAATTACACTTGATAAAAATGCTAAAATACCACTAATGATATTTGAACCCGAAAAAGAAAAAGAAAAAACAAAAGGAAAACAAAAAAGATTAAAATAATATTTTTAATCTTTTTTTATTAAATAACTTATAAAAATGTAAAACTATCTAGACATATCCCTAGTTCGCTCAAAAGAAACATATTCCTTTTCAAAATTTTCTTTAGCAGGTAAACCTATATGAATTTAAAAAACACCATATATCCTAAAAACAAAATATAAATTAAATATAAAATAATTCCATTTATCATTTCAAATCTAGTAGATTTATACTTAACTCCAACTGCCATAGTTGAAAGTATTCCCCCTATTAATCCTCCAATATGAGCCCAATTATCAATTCGAGTATATGTAAAACCAATAACTAAATTAATAAAAATTAATGGAATAATCTGTGATTTAACCACACTATCCAAATAAACTCTATAATGAAAACCAAAATAAAGTAGTGAACCTAACATTCCAAAAATAGCCCCAGAAGCTCCAACACTATAACTATTACTAAAGAAAATAGAAAGCATACTACCAGCTAAACCACTAAGCAAATAAACAAGTAAATATTTAACTTTGCCTAAAAAGCTTTCAAGCTGCATACCGATAATATATAAAGCATAGCAGTTAAAAACTAAATGGACAATATCAGCATGTAAAAATATACCAGTAATCAGTCTATAATACTCTCCATTTTTTATCGCCATTCTATTAACCGCAAAAACAGGAATAAGATTTAAAAAAAGACTTGCTAAAAAAGCTATAATATTAATTGCGATTAAAGTATATGTAACATACGGCTTTTTCATTTTAAAAACATCTTCGTTCATTCTAGCATCTTCCTCATTTTTTTTGTTAATATCATCTGTTATTTTAAGAAAAAGTTCAAAGCCTTTCTCTTTAAAATCAGTATCTTTAGTAATATCAGGAAAATAAGTAGTTACAAATCTATATTTATTCAAATCCTCTGTACTTTTAACATCGGCAAACTCAATATTACTTTCTTTAAAATTATCCATATTAACGTTATCGCCCAAATTAACAAAAATACTTAAAGCTTTCATTTTTAAAGATAAAGTTTTCTTTTTAATAGATTTCATTAAAGTTTTTGTCTTAAGTAAATCAAATTTAAATTGTTCATCATTATGAATATATCCAGAAACAATCCTAATTATTTTGTAATCACCGTCCAAATTTTCAAGCCATATTTCATTTTGAACACCTTTAATAATAACCGGATTATATCCTTTTTCCGTAATAAAATAATGAAGCAATTTCATAACAAGTTCTTCTTGTTTGTCAATTACTATTTCATTCACAAAATCACCTACTTTTGAAATAAATTTAAAATATTTAAAAAACAATCTGGAAGTTTACTTTCAAATTCCATATATTTTAAAGTTTTTGGATGAATAAATCCCAATGTTTTGGCGTGCAAACACTGACCCGTATCATCAATTAAACGTCTATTACCATAAACAGGATCATTAACTACAGGATGCCCTATATAATCCATATGAACTCTTATTTGATGAGTTCTACCAGTTTCAAGTTTTAATTCAATTAAAGTAACCTCGCCATATCTTTTCAAAACTTTAAAATGCGTAATAGCCTCTTTACCGCCAGCTAAAACAGCCATTTTTTTTCTATCACTTAAAGATCTTCCTATAGGAGCATCAATGGTCCCGCTATCATTTTTTATATTTCCCCATACTAATGCAACATATTTTCGATAAGTTTTTTTCTCAGCAAGTTCTTTAGCTAAAAATTCATGAGCCTTATTGTTTTTAGCAATCATAAGTAATCCCGTTGTATAAGCATCTATCCTATGAACAATTCCAGGTCTTACCTCACCATTTAAATCACTCAATTTAGTATGATACAAAAGACCATTAACTAATGTCCCATGATAATTTCCTGGTGCCGGATGAACAACAACTCCATTAGCTTTATTAATAACAATAACATCATCATCTTCATAAACAATATCCAAATCTATTTTCTCTGGAACAATAGAATCATCTAAAGGTTCATGATTAACCTCTATTATATCACCTTTTTTTAAAATATACCCAGCTTTTACTGGTTTTTCGTTTACTAATACTTCGCCATTTTTAATAATTTTAGAAACTTGACTTCTACTTTCATCTAACTCTTTAGTTAAATAATTATCAAGTCTAATCTCTTCATCACTTTGATACTTCATTTTTATCATTCCTTATACTTTTAATAATTATTACAAAAACTGAACATACAATGCACATGTCCGCAAAATTAAATATTGGGAAAGCATAACCAAATAAATTAAAACTCAAATAATCTATAACTGCTCCTCTAAATATTCTATCAGCCAAATTACCTAAAATGCCACCCATAAAAAGACCATATAATATATACTCACCCTTACCGAGATTTTGCTCTTTTTTTAAATAATAACACAAAAATAATAAAACTAATATAGATATTAAAATAAGTAATAATCTTCGTGAAAATAAAATGTTAAAAGCAGCCCCTTCATTATAAATTAAAGTAATATTAAAAAAATTCTTAATTAAAATTATACTACTTCCAATACCGAATAAATTAAACAAAAAAGACTTAATTAGTTGATCAACAAACAAACATATAGATGCAACAAAATAAGAAATTTTCATAAAATCACCAATATGATTATATCAAAAAATGCAGTAATATTCAAAATAAAAAAAATAAGAAATTTTCTTATTTTTTAAGAGGATTCATATTTTTCTAAAACATTTTCTATTCCCTTTATATTGATTTTTCCACTACTTACTAATTCACGAATGGTTTTAACAGTAGTTATTTTATATTTTAAAAACAAATCCAAAGTTTCTAAATTAAATTCATTACTTTCACTAGTGTTTTTGTATTTTAATGAAAGATCTTCAAACTCTTCAAGTACCTTAACTGCATCACCCGCTACTATTGATAAAAGAGGCGTGTTTTTTAAAATAGGTTCTTTAAAGCTAGAATTTTTTACAATTGACACTTCCGAAAAGTTAGGCATTGCCAAAAAATACATTACAAAAAATACAATAATATAATTTTTAATAATGCCTACTATCATTCCTAAAATTTTAGATGGAATTCCAAGTACAATAGTAAAAGCTAAAATACTTTCAAACACCTTTGTTGTCTTTGAAATAATACGCAAAATAATCATTAAAATACTAAAAACAAAGAAAAATGCTAAAACTTCATATAATGCAATATTAAGAACAGTTACGCCCTTTATAAGACCACCAAAGGGAAAAAATGGAAATATTTTCATAAACAAAAAACTAACAGTATTTTTAAATAAAAAAGCAAAAACAATAACTAATATAACACCAACAAAATTAACTAAACTTCTAGTGAAACCTTGTTTAAAACCGACTAAAGCTCCAGCAAGAATAAAGACAATTATTAATATATCAACTATACTCATAAGCACCATCCTTTACACTAATTATAATATAAATAATATTAAAAATAAAGTAATAACTTTAATACTAAACATAATTATGTTAAAATATGTATAGGTGATTTTATGAAAAAACCAGAGGTTAAAACTATTACTTTAAAAGTTAGTGACAATACTAGAGAAAAAATGGAAGAATATTTTGAGGATAAAAGAAGAATAAAAACTCCACCATATGCTGTATTTCAAGCAGATGAAGCCGATACTGTAGTAACTCTATATGAATCAGGAAAAGTTGTTTTTCAAGGAATAAGTGCTGACATTGATGCAAACATATGGAAAGAAACAGAAAAACACTTAAATCCAAATAAAAAATTAGAGTTTAAAGAAGCTGGAAAAGATAAAAAGAAAGAAAGAAAAAACACAAAAGTATATTACTCAAATTCTATAGGCTCAGATGAAACTGGAACAGGAGATTACTTTGGTCCTATTGTTGTAACAGCTGCATATGTTACTAAAGAAGACATTCCATTTTTAGAAAAACTAGGTGTCAAAGATTCCAAAAAGATGACTGACGAACACATAATGAAAATAGTCCCACAAATTAAAAACAAAATTCCATACTCCAGTATGATCTTAACTAATGAAGACTATAATAAAAATCACCAAGAAAATATGAACATGAATAAAATAAAAGCCATACTTCATAATAAAGTATTACTCGCACTATCTGAAAAATATAACAACTATGACTATATTGTAGTAGATCAATTTGCTGAAAGTTATACGTATTATAGATATTTAAATAATATTCCCAAAGTACAAAAAAATATTACATTTTTAACTAAAGCTGAAGATCAATGCTTATCAGTTGCCTGCGGAGCAATAATAAGTCGTTATATTTTAATTCAAGAATATGATAAATTATCTAAAAAATATAATGTCATCATTCCTAAAGGAGCCGGTGAAAACGTCGATAAAATTGGCGCTCAAATAGCCAAAAAATATGGTATAGAAGAATTAAACAAAATAGCTAAACTAAGCTTTAAAAATACCGAAAAAATAAAAGAACTAATAAAAGAGCCAGCATAAAGCTGGCTTTTTAAGTCCAAAAGAGAAACCTTAACGAATTAAAACCTGATCTCCCAGGTGGGCACCACATTATAGATATTAGGATCCTTTGAAATACAAAGTCTTCAACACCATCAATAAATTAGATTCCCAATCGTTTACTTAGTAGGTTTTTCATAATGGTATCTTCTTTTAGACAATTTAATTATAGCATATTTTTATATTGTTTACCATATATTTTTCAATTTTAATACTTTTGATATTTAATTTTAAAATAAAAAAACTTTAATAATAAAGTTTTTAATTCATGGTTACCCCTGTAGGATTCGAACCTACGAATAATGGAGTCAGAGTCCATCGCCTTACCGCTTGGCCAAGGGGCAATAACACAATAAGTATAACATATTTTTTATAATTTGTTAATATAAATTAAAAAACTGGTAATTATACCAGTTTTTAATTATTCCTCATTCTGTGAAACTAATTTCTCATCTAAAAATTCAACTAAATTATCAAGTTTAACCTTATATTCATCTTTAGTATTATTATCTTTAATAGTAAGTACTTTGGTATTTATTTCATCCTCACCTACTATAATAATAAATTTTGCCCCAATTTTATCTGCATGTTTAAAATTACTTTTTAAATTGCGCTTATTATAATCCATTTCAGTATTAAAACCACTTAAACGTAAAACATTTACCAAATTAAAGGCTTTTAATCTAGATTTTTCACCCATTGGGACAACATAAATTTCAGGATTAGAATTCGTAGAAACATCAATTTCTTCCATCTCTAACGCAAGAAGTAAACGTTCAATTCCAATAGCAAACCCCACACCTGGAACATCTGGACCACCGACAGTTTTAATTAAATTATTGTACCTTCCGCCAGCACCTAGAACATTTTGACTTCCAAATCCTTTAATATTAGCTTCAATTTCAAAGACAGTATGTGTATAATAATCAAGACCACGAACTATATTAGGATTAACTACATACTCAATACCCATTTCGTCCAAATACTTCTTAACCATATCAAAGTGTTTAGCACTTTCTTTATTAAGAAAATCAATCATCTTTGGAGCATTTCCCATAAATTCTTTATCACAATCAACCTTGCAATCTAAAATACGTAAAGGATTCTTTTCAAATCTACTTTTACAATCATCACAAAGATCATTTAAATGTGGTTTAAAATAAGTAATTAAAGCATCTCTATAAGCAGTTCGTGATTCACTATCCCCTAAACTATTGATATTAACCTTAATTCCTTTTAACCCAAGCATTCTTAAAAAATTAACCAAAATACTAATAATTTCTGCATCCATAATAGGATCATATGACCCAAACATTTCAACACCAAATTGATAAAACTCTCTAAATCTTCCCGCTTGTGGTCTTTCATATCTAAACATTGGACCAAAATACCAAGCTTTAAGTGGCAAATTTTCGGCATATAACTTGTTTTCAATAAAACATCTAACAATACCAGCAGTTCCTTCAGGACGTAAAGTTAAATCTCTGTTACCACGATCTTTAAAATCATAAGTTTCCTTACTAACTATATCCGTAGTTTCACCTACACCTCTATGGAATAAATCACTAGATTCAAAAATAGGAGTTTCAAAGTATTTAACATTATATTTATCCATCAAGGCATTAATTAATTTTCTAAGATATAACATCTGATTAGCTTTCTTACCAAAAATATCGTATGTTCCCTTTGGCCTTTGCATAATATCACTTCCTATCACTACATAAAATTATATTGTTTTTCAAATAAAAAGTCAACAAAAAAGGAAGTATTAAACTTCCTTAAATTTATTTATTAGCGTTAAGTTTCTTTTCTCTATGGAAATATACTCCTAAACCAGTAGCTATTGCTGCAAGACCAACACCTAAAATAACAAGAGGTGTATTAGCAGCAGTAGATGGAACTACGATTGGTGTACCACAATCCCAAGCACCATATAAAGTCATATCGTTATTAAGAGCAGTACCATTAGTCCATTTACCAGTTAAATCTTTTTTAGTATACCATCCATTGAATTTACAATTTTCTTGTCTTGTAGTTAATTCCTTCTCTTGGTCATATTTTGTACCTTTGTCATAACAATTTTTACCAGGAGTAGGATCAGTTTTTGCTGGATCAGGAATAACATTACCAACAATAACATAATCTACACAAACTTGATCTTTATTCTTAACTGTAGCTGTTAATTTTACAGTTTTTTCATCTTCGTTAGGGAAAAGTCCTACAACACTTTGATAATTTCCAGTTGGTGTATAAACATAAGCTTGTTTATTACCAGAAGCAGAAACTTTAACATTAACATTAGCAGTTTTAGTAATTGCTTCAGCAGGAATTCTAATTAAGAATTTTTCTGAAGAATTAAATGTAGTCTTTGGTGTACCACTAGTTGTTACAGCTTCAGCACCAGTAACACCAGTAACTTCTACTTTATAAGAAGAAGTACCTTTAACAGTGGTTGTAAATTCTTCTGAAACATAATATTTTTTATCACTTGATAAATTCATATCAGCACTTTTAACAGCAATATCAACAGTAACATCTTCAGTAGATCCACTAGCTGATTTTGCTTCATTAGCTAAAGCAATAATTTTATTTCTAATACCAGTAACAGCTTCAGCACCAGTAGAAGTAAATTCTTCGTTTAATTTTCTTCCACCTTCATTCTCAGCTCTAAACCACCAAATTGCACCTTGAGTAATATAACTTGCAACTTGTGAATTTTGATGAGAACTACTACCGTGTTCTAGTATATATCTTACTCCAGCACTTGCTGCTTTACTTCTCGTATAAGAAACACCAGCAGGTGGCCAAGTAACATCGGAACCATCGTAACAATAAACAACAGTACCATCATTAAATTTAAGATTATAAATATCTACATTACCAATATATTTTGGAGAAGCTCCAGTATGAGCAATAGTTGCTGTTTTAGGAGCAGCACTAACAGTTCCTGTGAAAATAAAGGCAATAGACATTAATAATACACAAAGTAAACTAAAAGTCTTTCTAAATCTTTTCACTCTATTTTCCTCCTTCTTATAAACTATAAATAAAGCTTTTACAACTTTCTACATCGTTAGTATTAACACCTGATAATAATCCACTAAAAGTAGCCGCAGCATATTTTGAATCAGTAGATAATTTTAATTTCATTGCTGCACCAGCAGCTAAAATAGCCGCACCAGCAAAGAAAATTATATTACGTACTGAATTATCCTCACCAGTCTTTGGAAGAACATGAGTTGGTGTAGGTTCTGGCTGAGGCTCAGGTTGAGGCTCAGGTTGAGGTTCTGGTTGAGGTTCTGGTTCTGGCTCAGGTTGAGGTTCTGGTTCTGGCTCAGGTTCTGGCTCAGGTTCTGGCTCAGGTTCTGGTTCTGGCTCAGGTTCTGGTTCATTTTCAAAAGGTTTGTCAGCAACATCAGAAGCATCAGGGTCAGTAGAACGATCATTTTCTTCTTGTATAGTAGAATTTTTCCCAGAAGTAATAACTTCCATACCACCTGTATTATATTGATGTTCATTATCAGCAACATCAATTTCAAAATTATAATTTGCATACATAGGATTATTTGCTTTAAATTCTTCAATCATAGCAGTAGGATCACTAACACCTACTCCACCTAAAACTAATGTTATGGTATTTACATCTTCGTCTAATAAGAATGCATAACCATCTTCACCAAGATCAATAACGCTACCACCTGTCATATCAATATGAACTTCAGTAAATGCATCTTCACCATATTGATTAACAACTTGATCATGAACTTCTTGTAATTCACCTTCAGTAACGTCACCTTCAATTGTAACAACACCATCATCAGAAATGTTTGCAGAATATTCAGCAGTTTCATCTTCAGCAACTGGAGTTTGCTCTCCTTCTGAAGCAGTTTCACCCTCAGCAACTGGAGTTTGTTCTCCTTCTGAAGCAGTTTCATCTTCAGCAACTGGAGTTTGTTCTCCTTCTAAAGCAGTTTCATCTTCAGCAACTGGAGTTTGCTCTCCTTCTGAAGCAATTTCACCCTCAGCAACTGGAGTTTGTTCTCCTTCTGAAGCAGTTTCATCTTCAGCAACTGGAGTTTGTTCTCCTTCTGAAGCAGTTTCATCCTCAGCAACTGGAGCTGGATCTGCAACTGGAGCAGGATCTGCAGCTGGAGCTGGATCAACAACTGGAGCAGGATCTGCAGCTGGAGCTGGATCAGCAACTGGAGCTGGATCAGCAACTGGAGCTGGATCAGCAACTGGAGTTGGATCAGCAACATAAGTATCATCACTAGCACCAGTGGCAAAACTTGTTTCTTCAAGTTCCGCATCAGACATTTCATAATTCATGCTAGCTTCTGGTGTAGCAGGAACATCATTAATTTCTTCAGCATGTGCCACAGTAGGCATTCCGCCAGCAAGCGCAGCAGCTAAAGCAGTAGACGCAGCTAAAACTACAGCTGTATGATCAGAATTTGATGCACTAGCTGAACGATTTTGACTTAATCTTCCAAAAAAGTTTCTCGCATTTTCAATAAATCCACGCATTCTTTTTCTAATAAGTCTAAATTTCATAAAATCTCCCTCTTTTCTATAAAATAGAGTCCCTTATTATTCAAAAATAATAGTTCCCCGTTTTCAGGTGGTTATAATAGCACTAAATCCTTTATTTGTCAAATCAAAATACTATTTATAACCCCTAAAATTATGATTCACTAATATTATAGCAAAAAAACATGATATTTTCCATTAAATTTAATAAACTTTACCTTTATTTACAAAAAAGAATCTATAATTTATAGATTCTTTACAATTTTTTTAAATTCGTTGCCTCGCTCTTCAAAATTTTTGAATTGATCCCAACTAGCACAAGCCGGACTAAGTAAGATAGTATCGCCTTCCTTAGAAATATCATAAGCTTCTATTGTAGCTTCATCAATATTGTCTTTAACAGTTACCGGAATGTTGTTTTCTAAAGCAAAATTTCTAATACGCTCCTTTGTCTCACCATAACACACAATATGAACAACATGCTTTAAATAAGGAACTAAATCGTCAAAACTATGGCCTCTATCAAGACCACCTAAAATGAGAATTACATTATTTTCAAAAGACTTTAAAGCTGTAATAGTTGAGAAAACATTTGTAGACTTAGAATTATTATAAAAATCTCTGCCATTTACGTTTTTAACAAACTCATTTCTGTGCTCAACACCAGAAAAATTACTTAAAACATTCATAATAACTTCATTGCTAATATTAAATTCTTTAGCAACTAAAATAGCTGCCATAAAGTTTTCATAATTATGCATTCCTTTTAATTTAATATCAGATAAGCTATATTTATTATCACCATAAATAATCATATCGTCTTTAATACAAATATCAGCTTCACCAGTAGAAGAAAAATAAAGTTTTCTAGAATTAAGATTTTTAGTTAACCTGTAAACTTCACTATCACCTTTATTAATAATGGCTAAATCTTTTTCCGTTTGATGATTGAAAATATTAAGTTTATTAAGTTTATAATTTTCGTAAGTGCCAAAATGATCTAAATGAACTTCCGATAAATTAGTTAAAATAGCAATATCAGATTTAAACTTATCAAAATTCACAAGCTGATGACTAGATATTTCCACAACTAGAATATCACCATCTTTAATTTCCGATAACATATCACATAATGGAATGCCTATATTTCCAGCCAAATGAACAGGCAAAGAAGCCTCTTTTAATATATTATAAACAATTGTTGTCGTTGTCGTTTTTCCATTCGAGCCTGTAATTCCAATAATCTTAACGTTAGGTAAATATCGATATGCAACTTCAAGTT
Source organism: uncultured Muribaculaceae bacterium (assembly GCA_964553605.1). GTDB lineage: Bacteria > Bacillota_I > Bacilli_A > RF39 > UBA660 > Coprosoma. The sequence goes on from CAZKKR010000003.1 coordinate 24,004, forward strand.
CCGTAATAACTGGAATATTATATTTATTAGCTTTAAGCACCACTGGATGATCAAGCTTAATTCCCGGATTTTTAACAACAACATCAAAACTTTCATCAAAAATTTCCTCTTGCTTATCAGTGATAACAACTGAAACACCTAATTTTTCAAGATCTTTTATTTCTTTTTCATTATCATTTTTTATATCAGTTATTACTATAGTATTTTTTGAAGCAAGAAGTCTAGCAACACTAACTCCACTTTTTCCCATACCAAGTATAAATATTTTTTTATTTTCAAACATTCTTATCACCACTACCATTATACATTAATAAAATATATTTATAAAGAAAAAAGGAATTAAAAATTCCTAAAATCTTTTCATAATTCTATCAAGTTCATCATTTAATTTAGATTTTATAATAACATCAGCAAAACCATCTTTTAAATAATGTAATTTAATAAATTCCTTATCATCATCTAACATTATTACAACAGGTATATTAAATTTTCTGTCTTTTTTTAATTCTTTCAATACTTCATAAGCACTTATTGTATCAGTTTCATCATCAAGTAAAATTAAATCCAATTTATGTTTGTTAGAAATTTTTTCAATAACATCTCTTCCAAATAATGAACCGCTAACACTAATATCATATTTTTCTAAATAATTAGTTATTTTAGAAAGCTCTTTAGCATCATCATCAACTACCATTACTTTTTTATTTTTGTGTAAAGTTTCTTCATATAAATCTAATTTTTTTGTTATTTCTTTAGTTTTATTTTCAACGATTTTTTGATCGATAGTAATACTAACGGTAGTTCCCTTTCCTTCATCACTTCTAACAATCAAATTTCCACCCATTAAAGTGAAAAGTTTTTTAATTTCCTTTAAATTTAAAGTCTTATTTTCTTTAGATAAATTTATTTTTGATAAATCATCAATATTTAAACTTAAAACATCGTTAACTTCTTCTATACTTATTCCACTACCAGAATCACTAATGGTTATAATAAGTCTACATATATCATATTTTACGATTGAACTTATATCTAAAGATATATACCCTTCACTAGTATTTTTAATAGAATTTTCAAGCACTGAATAAACTGCCTGTTTAAGTTTAATAGAATCACCATATAAATATTCAGGAATACTATTACTTATAGAGTATTCAAATTTAACCCCATTTTCAATATTATTTTCAGCCTGAAATTTAATTTCTTTAAATAAATTACTAACATTATATCTACTATCATATATTTTCAAAGTTTTAGTACTCATTGAAGAAACGTCTAAAGCATCATTTATTAAATAATCAAGTTCCTTAGCTTTATTATTTATAATTCTTGTTCCTTCATTTAATTCTTTTAGATCTTTGATAGTAAACATATCATTACTTACATCAATTATATCCTTAACTGGTCTTTTAATATCTTGAGTCATTCTAAACAAGAAATTAGAAGTATCTTCATTACTTTTTTCAATTAATTTCTTATTCTTATAAAGTTCTTCCATCATTTGAACATCAGGATTTTCAATTGTAAAATACATAAGTACTGTTACAAACGCAAATGTTGAATTAATCAAAATAATTCCTGGATTAATAGATCTTACAACAAATACCAATACCATAGCAATTATTAAAACCAAAAGTGGTATATATTTTCTCTCGCGAATATTGTCAGTATTTTTAAATACTGAAAAAATTTCTAAAGTAATAAGGACTCCTCCAACTACTAAAAGTAAATTAGTTGCTGGACCATAACTATATACATAATTGCCATCATTAAAATACGAAATTGGAAGGGTAATCGCAAATCCAATAAGAATAATAGAAACCAAAACTCCTAAAATCTTAAAATCACGTGAATGCCTTTTAAAAAAGCTTACTGCTTTACTATCACTGCCAAAAGAAACAAAGAAAATATATAAAGCAAAAACAATTTCCCATAAAAGTAAATATATTATAAATGCTCTATTACAAATTTCACACATTAAAGTATTAAAAGAACTTGTCCCATTCATCAACACAAAGTAAGTACACAAAAGTTCTAAAATAAGGCCAAAAACATTCATTCTAACCAAAACAGAATAAATTTTATTTTCTGTACTATTTATCCTCTGCTTATTATAATAAACAAAGGCAAGCATAATACTATAAAGTAAAGAACATACTATAAAAGTAATTACAACAATCATTATACCGCCTCCATTATAATGATATTATTATAAAAAGGCTTTTTCAAGCCTATTTTTTTAACTATTTTTAACATATTTTTTAGGAGATAGTTCTGTGTTCGCCATTTCCTTTAATTTCATTACATCTACTTTACCAATATTTGTACATGGAAATTCAGAAACAGCCTTAAATCCTACCGGTAAAGAGTATTCCTGAAGTTCTAACTCGCAGCGAGCACTTAAACGATCTAAAACTTCGTTCATTGAAATAACATCATCTTTAAGAACAACATAAACATATGGAAGTTCCCCTTGAATAAAATTAATATCATTAACTCCAACAACTTTACATTCCAAAACATCAGAGTCTTTCATAATAACTTCTTCAATAAATTTTGGAAAAACCTTAAACCCGTCATGCCTAACGATAAGATCCTTAATACGATCTACAATAAACAGTTCTCCATCCTCATTCATATAACCCATATCACCGCTATGAACCCATATTACACCGTCATCATGAAGTCTCATAACATTTGCGGTTTCGGTCTCATTATTATAATAACCTTGCATAACATTAGGCCCCGAAATACAGATTTCCCCTATTTTTTTGTCATTCATATCAGAAGTTAAAGGTAATTCATCACCTGTCTCTGGATCAAAGATAGAAATAACTGAATGCGGAAAAGGAATACCAACACTACCAAGTTCATTTGTTTCGTTAGATGTGCACGCACAAACAGCCGCACTAACTTCAGTCATTCCATAACCTTTTACAATCTTATATTCACAATTATGGGCAGCCAAAAACTCATTAGTCTTCTTTTCTAATTCGACATTCATTGAATCCCCACCAACAACAGGTGCGATGACATATGATAAATCTTCATTAGCAAGTTTTTCGCTAGAAATGATAGTACCATAATGTGACGGAACTCCAACCATATGATTAGGATGATACTTATTAAGTAAATCTGGCATCATTTCAGCTTCAAATGCTGGAATAATAACGGTTTCACTTTTACAAACTAAAGGTAAATGCAACGCATTACCACAACCATAAGCAATGAAAAGTGGCATTATATCAAGCCAATTATGCTCGCTTTTAAAGTCATATCCAGCATTAATACAATCAAAGGCTGCATAATTTAAATTGTTATTTGTAAGAATTACACCTTTAGGTCTTCCTGTTGTTCCTCCAGTATGCACAATAACAGCTGGCAAATCTCCATCACTATAAAGTGATTGACGAGGAAGTATAAAATCTTTATAATGTCCAATAAATTTAGACCATTGAATACACTCATCACTATATCCAAAAACGTTATTTTTGTTTTTTAAATCATTAATTACATCTTTAAACGAATTAACTGAACACTTTAATTTTTTAGTAAAAAACTTTGACTTTTCTAATGACATGTTTTTATCAAAAGATTTTTTAAACATTTGTTTAAGCTGATCCATTTTAGCATCTTTGCTCATAGATTCTGTTGGAGAAATATTTACAATTGTTTTAACTCCACACTTTTTCTTCAAATCAGAAACCTTAGGCGAAGCCACATCAACAATAAATACTAAATCTGAATTAACCTCTCTTACATAATCTTCAATTCCTTCTTTACTTGTCCTTGGATCAATAAAGTTAGAAATAGCACCAATTTTATTAATAGCATAAAGTAAATAAATAGCTTCTGGAATAGTTGGACATATTATGGAAACTATATCACCTTTTTTAACTCCATGTTTTACTAAAGCTGTTGCTGTTTTTTCAATATTGTTAAATAGACTATGATATGATGTAACAGTATCAAAATAATTTAAAGCTGGTTTATCCAAATATTGAAAAGCATTTTGACATATATAATCATACATTGACATAGATGGAAGTGAAGAATAAATAACTTCATCGTTATAAAATTTAAGCCAAGGTTTACTAATAGATGCATATAAAATTTTCTTACTTTCTGCATAATCGATTTCAGGATTTTGAATATCCGTTTCTCATATACGTAAGTTTTTATTTGTCATTTAATAACCTCCCTGATTTTAAAACATACTACATATTAACTATAACACGTTTAAAAACCATTTGTCAAAAAAATAATAAAAAATAAATTTTTCTATTGAAAGCTCATTTTAAATTTGCTATAATGATTTTGTCATTTATTTGGCGAGATAGCTCAGTTGGCTAGAGCATACGGTTCATACCCGTAGGGTCGAGGGTTCGAATCCCCCTCTCGCTACCATATAAAAATTAATCAAGCTTAAAGCTTGATTTCTTTTTTAAATAAAATATGTTATAATAACCTCCAAGGAGAAACAAATATGAAAATAACTAAAAACAAATCATTTATATGTATTGTTGGAATAAGTTTATCAATTTTACCTTTTATTACATCTTGCACACCAACACATGAAACTGAAATAGCATATGATGAAGATATAACCTCAGAAATAAATATAGATAATGAAGAAAATTATAAATTATATAATAAAATAAAAACAATGAACTAATCATTGTTTTTTTTAAAATAATCCAGAAATACTTCCATCACTATCTATATTCATACCTAAATAAGCTGGCTTTTTAGAAAGTCCTGGCATTGTCATAATATCATCTAAATAAACTGTAATAAATCCTGCTCCATTATTTAAACGAACATTTTTAACTGTTAAATCTTTACCGTCACCAAGGACATACTGCGTTTTAGCAATTGCAATCATTACTTTATCTAAATTATATTTTTCAAGTCTTTCAATATTATTTAAAGCTTCTTCAGTAAAATTAACACTTTTAGCTCTATATATTTCCGTACATACTTTTTCAATCTTTTCTTTTATACTATCATTAACATCATAAATAAAGTTAAAATCAGTATCATTTTCTAAAACACTTAATAAAGATTGAGCCGTTTCTATTGATCCTTCGCCACCTTTAGCAAAACCATCGCATATTGTAAATGAAACACCTAATCCTTCACAAAATTCTTTTAATTTTAATATATCTTCTTCACTATCATCACCAAAATGATTTAAACATACTAAAACATTTTTTACATACTTTTGCATGTTTTCAATATGCATTTTTAAATTATTAAGTCCCTTTTCAAAATTAGGAACATCCTTATTTTCAAAATCATATTTTAAACTTCTAATTGTCGCATTTACTAAAATAGCCGAAGGTTTTAAATCACCTACTCTACATTTTATATCTAAGAACTTCTCAGCTCCCAAATCAGCACCAAAACCAGCTTCAGTTATAACATAATCAGCCATTCTTAAAGCTAAATCAGTTGCGATAATAGTATTACAGCCATGAGCAATATTAGCAAAAGGCCCACCATGAACTATTACTGGATTACCTTCTAAAGTTTGAACTAAATTAGGTTTAATAGCATCTTTAAGAAGAATTGTCATAGCCTCTTCAACGTGTAAATCTTTAGCATATAAAGGTTTTCCATTAATATCATAACCAAATATGATATTAGCAATTTTTTGTTTCAAATCATCCAAACTTTTAGCTAAACACAAAATAGCCATTATCTCAGAAGCCGCTGTAATATTAAATGAGTCATTTCTAACACATTTTAAATTATTACTAACTTTAATACTTCGTAAAGCCCTATCGTTGACATCCATACATCTTTGAAAAGTAATGCTTTCTTTATCAATATTTAACTCATTGCCTTGAAACAAATGATTATCAATGGCTGCACAAAGCAAGTTATTCGCCGCTGTTACTGCATGAATATCTCCAGTAAAATGTAAATTAATGTCTTCCATTGGTACAACCTGCGCATATCCACCGCCTGTAGCACCACCTTTAATACCAAATACTGGACCTAAAGAAGGCTCTCTAAGACAAGCTAAAGCATTTATTCCAAGTTTTTTAAGAGCATCATACACTCCAATAACCATCGTTGTTTTTCCCTCACCATAAGGGGTAGGATTAATTGATGTTACTAAAACTAATTTGCCTTTCCTGCTACCTAAAGATTTTAAAATATCAAGATCAATTTTAGCCTTATATTTTCCATAATTTTCTAAATAATCATTACTAATATTTAAATCAGTAGCTACATCTAAAATGTTTCTCATTTCATATTCATGAGCAATTTCAATATCTGATTTCATTTCGATCACCAATAGTATTATATCAAATTTTACAGAAAAAAATTATATAATTTAATAAAATATAACCATAATTTTTAAATAAAAAACTCCATATTGTTTTTAGTTGACAATAAATTTAAGTAGTGTTAAAATCAAATTACAAGGGAGAGATATAATGAATAATATCGATAAAAACGATCATTTTTTAACAAATCACGCTGACTCAATTGCCTTAATTGATAGTGACAGAATTAAATTTTTAACTGAACAAAATGGTCAAAACACATATGAATCAATAAAAATCGAAGACTTACCAAAAATTCCAGTAATTGTATGTCAAAAAATCATTGATAATGATGGTATAACAATACATGAACTTAGCTATAAATTATTATTACCAAGTATTGATTTACCTTCTTTATATACTGAAAGATATATAAATGATGGTGAAATACGTTATGAATCAACACCAAATGTGGTTAATGATAGTTTAATTCTATTTGATAATGAAGATCTTCACTCTATAGGAAAAATATTAAAATCAACAGAAACAACAATAAAATACGTGGTAGATCACAGAAGACAAATTTATGAATTTGCTGGAAGAGTCATAAGTCAAATAAATACTCCTAAAACAAAAACTCTCAAATAGAGAGTTTTTTTACATCATATCATCTAACATTTTGTTCATCATATCTGATGAATTATTAAACTTCTTTTTCATCGCCTTCATAATTGGCTTATTATATTTTTGATACGCAAGAGTAATCATACCACCCATAGCCATCATCGCCATGTCTCTAATTTTCAATATATCACCTACCCATTAGAAATATGATGTGTATGCATAAGCATACATTTTTATTTTTATCAAGAATTTTCAAATTTATACCTTATTTTATCCAAAAGTTTAGAATTTCTAACATATTCATTATTGTTATAAACTGCGGAAACAAATGCATCCGGCTCACCAACGATTATTAATCTTCTTTTAGCGCGAGTAATTCCCGTATAAATTAGTTTTTTATAAAGCATTCGGTTATAAGCTCTAGTAACTGGCATAATTACAATTTCAAATTCACTACCCTGACTTTTATGAATACTAATTATAAAACCATGTCTGATCGAAGCAAAATCTTTTGGTGTATACTTAACTAAATTACCGTCAAAATCAACATATAACTCATTTTTGCCACTTTTACTAGTGTTGCCATATTTTATATATTTTATAATTCCAATATCACCATTATAAATATTATCATCTGGCATATTTACAAGCTGTAAGATTTTATCATTTTCTCTAAAAATAACATCACCATATTTAATTTCTCTTTTAGTACTAGTAGCTGGGTTAAAAATTTCTTGAAGTTCTTTATTAAGTAAGTCGATTCCATTTTCCCCTTTATACATTGGGGCAAGTAACTGAACTCTTTTATAATCATAACCTTTGTCGAGAACTTGAATACATATATTTTTTAAATTTTTTTTAATATACTGACTCGAACACTTTAAAAAAGTATAATCACTATATGTATTTAAAAAATTCTCACCAACTTCACCATCTTTTATTTCCAAAGCAAGTGTGTTTATATATGAATCCTCATCTTGTCTGTAAAGCAAATCCAAATGAACTACATCGATACAATCACTTAAAATAAAATCCTTAAGTAAAGTTCCTGGACCAACACTAGGTAATTGATTATAATCTCCAACTAAAATCATTTTAACATTTGATTTCAGTCCCTTAAGTAAACTATAAAATAAATTAATATCAATCATACTAGCCTCATCAACAATAACCATTTTAACTGAAGATTTGTTATCCTCATTAACCATAAATTCCAATGTGTCTTTATTCCATTTCAAAAATCTATGAATTGTTGAAGCAGGTAAACCCGTAGATTCACTCATTCTTTTACTAGCTCTACCAGTTGGAGCGAGTAAAACTAAATCGCTCGTAAGTTCATCATAATCAAGTTTATTAATTCTACCATATATATTGGCAATCGCATTTATAATTGTTGTTTTACCTGTACCTGGCCCACCTGTTATAATTAAAAAATTATTAGCTATAGCCTTACTAATCGCATCCCTTTGTTTATCATTATATTTTATACCATATATATCTTCTAACTCATTTAAAATATCATTAATATTATTGACGTTTTTTTCTTTATTAACCATATTATATAAAGAATTAACTATAAAATCTTCAGCTAGCCAAATATCTTTCAAATAGTAATCACTACCATCAATATATATTTTATCCTCCAAAACAAGTTTTTCAAAAACATTATCTAATATATCATCATCTATAAAAATACCTGAAAAATTTTTAACCGCATTTTTTATAACCGTCTTTTCTAAATAACTGTCACCATTTTTATATATCATGTTTTTCATAACATAAAAAACTAATGCTTCTAATCTTCGAAGGTCATCTTTTGGCATGTTCAAATTAAAAGCCGCTTTATCAACTTTATCAAATGTAATATCACTTAAATCATATGTAATTCGATAAATATTATCCTCTATTACTTTCATAGATGAACTTCGATAATAATTATAAATACTTAAAGCCTCTCGCATATTAAAACCAAGTTCATTTAAATAAACAATAATTTGATGACTTTCTTCATATTTTTTCAAAGTATTAACTATTTTTAAAGCCTTTTTTTGCGTTAATTTAGGAACTAAATTTAAACATTCTGGTTCTTTTAATATTCTTTCTAAAGCCTCATCACCTAGTGTCTCAACAATTGTATTTGCAAGTTTTTCCCCAATACCCGGAAACAAATCACTAGATAAAAATTCAATTATCCCTTCTTTATCAGTTGGTTTTACTGTTTCATAATTACTTACTTGAAATTGGAAACCATATCGTGGATGATTAGTTCCCTCACCATAAAAAATATAAGTATCATCCTCATTCAAATCATAAAAATAACCCGTAAAAGTTATAGTTTTATTAACATAATCTAAAAGTTTTTCATCATTAGTTTCTCTAACTTTAAAAAGACCAATAACATAACCTTTATCAGATTTATATATACTTCTACGGTAATTACCTTTAATATAAGTTTCCATTTTACCACCTACACTATTATAACAAAAAAGAAACTCTATTTCTAGAGTTTCAAGTACATTTGTTCTATCTATGGTTTCTTCTTTTAGATTCCTCGATAGCATCAATACCAAGTTTTGCAGCAGCACCTAAACCAGCCACAGAACCAATAATACATACACCTTTAATAGGAGAACTTTCCTCTACTCTGTGAACACCAACAGGCGCATGAGTAGAATCAATTGAAACAAAATCTTGAACATCAGGATCAACATTAGAAGCAGCTTCATTAAGTTCGTCATATGTGAATGTTCCATGAGCGCCATCCATTGTATCAACAGTATACTCTTTTGTCGTGTAATCGTTTGGATCTTCCTGGCTTATAGTAACACTTTGAGTATTATAGTCAAAAACAAAACCTACATTCTTTGGTTGCATGCCTACTCCTGTAAGCAAACCAACTAAAGATGCTCCAGCTAAAAGCATACCAATTTTAGCTTTTGGTTGTAATTTAACCTTCCTAGATCGTTTACCACCAACACTAGCAAGTGGGACAAATCCTTCGGCTTTGCTAGGCTCTCCAACCAATCCTTTTTCACGAAGCTCATTTTCTCTTAAAATTTGTTTATTTAATTCTTCAACTTGTTTACTAATTGGCGTCGAAGTTCCTCTTCTTAAATCATTATCCATAAAATAAACCTCCCTTATTTTCTATTTATAATCTAACATTTATCTAGTATATTGTCAATTATTGCTTTACATTTACTTCACTAATTAAATAAGGATAATCAACTTCCTTAGTTTTTGCTGAAACTTCCTTAGATAAATACTTTTCATCCCCTTTAGCTTTTATAAGTAAATAATCACCAGTATGGCCTATTAAATAACCATCCTTATAAACCTCAGGGATAAATAATATATCATGACCTACATTTTTTCGCAAATTAGCTATTTCAAGCTCTTTAGAAAGTTCTAATAACCTTTTTACTCTATCTTTTTTAATATTACCATCAACTTTATTTTTCATCTTACTAGAAACTGTCCCTTCTCTATCAGAATATGGAAAAACATGTATTTTGGTAAAATTAATTTTTTTAATAGTATCTACCGTTTCTAAAAAGTGTTTCTCTTCTTCAAAAGGAAACCCTACTATAACATCTGTTGTAATAGACATATTAGGTCTTATTTTTCTAAGTTTATTTATTTTTTTAATAAAATAGTCCGTATTATATTTTCTATTCATTAGTTTAAGTATTTCATCTGAACCTGATTGTAATGGTATATGCATATGATCTACTAAAATATTATTTTTTTCTATAACATCCAAAACTTTATCATTAAGTTCCGTAATTTCCACCGAAGAAATTCTAAGCCTTTTAAGGCCATCAATTTTTACTAAATCATTAAGTAAGTCAGCAAAACTATAATTACCATCGTGATAGTTACCAGTATGAATACCCGTTAAAACAATCTCTTTATGACCACTTTTCACTAAAGATCTAGCCTCACTTAAAACATCTTCCCTTTTCTTACATCTAACATGACCTCTAACATAAGGAATAATGCAGTAAGTACAATAATTATCACATCCATCTTGAATTTTAATATAAGCGCGCGTTAAATCAAAGTTATCTAATTTCATATCCTCAAAAATAGCATCATCCATATTTTTAATATCAATTATCTTCCGGTTATTATAATCTTTTATATAATTAACTATTTCTGTTTTATTTTGATTACCAATAATTATATCAGCATCAATATTCATATCCTCTTTTTTATTTTGAATCATACATCCAGCTACTACAAGTAATGATTTTGGGTTGTTTTTTCGTAAACTCCTAATTAGTTTTCGTGATTTACTATCAGCCGTATTAGTAACCGTACACGTGTTAACAATTATAACATCTGGATTGTCATCTTTAACATAACCATGGTTTTCAAGCATATCAGCCATAACTTCGCTTTCATATTCATTAACCTTACAACCCAAAGTATATATTTTATATTTCATATTATCACCACCTAAAAAAGCCCTAAGGCTTATAATTTGTTTCTAAATTCTTTAAGTGAATTCAAAAAATCAAGATTCTGAGTTTTTTCTTCTTCAAAAAGGTCTTCTTCATAAGCCTTGCTGATTATATCACGATTTTCATTTTTTGAAGAATTTTTATGTCTAACCATATTTTTATTACTTTGAATTCCGTATATTGGTGAAACAATATCCGAATTCTTAAATGAAGTTATTCTCTTAGGTTTTTCTACCTTAACTTCTTTTTCTTCTCTTTTGGCTGCCTGCCTACGATAAGACCTACTAGCTGCTTTAACATTCATATCTGCTTTTTCTTCTTCTTTTTTTTCATACATATCGGCATCAGCTTTTAATTTTTCAGCTTGCTTTAATAATTCTTGATAACTAATAATTGCATTTTCTTCCTGTTCTTTTTCAAATTCATCAACTGCGGAAGCAGCTTCCTTTTGTTTTTCTAAATCAGCACTCATACGGTCAAAAACTCTAGAAAGCTCTTCTTTAGCTTCTTTTTGTTCTAAAGTGACCTCTTCATCTAAAGTATCATCAAATACTATTTCATCATTGTCATATCTATCATCTTCACTAATTGGCTTAACTTTTTGACCTGTATTTTTAATTATAAATGCGACAAGAACAATTAATAAAACAAAAATTGCTCCAAGAACAACAAGAACAATATCTGGTATTTCAAAAAGTAAATTCATAACTACCCACTCCAAATTTATCTAAAAATTTAACAAAATTTTTCTTTATTATCAATTTCCTATATACAGTTTATCATAACCATATATCTTTTTAAAGTATTTTTAAGTATTTTTTTAAATAATATATTTTTTAAAATTATCTGTCATAATAATTTTGCCATTTTTATACCAAAAAACATCACACCCATGCTTTAAGGCATATTCTCTACCTTCTTCAGTAGTTAAATTGCTTATATTTTGAGCAGTAATAGTCGCTTTAATAATATCATCACAAATAACTATTAAAGTATCATACATACCATCATTTATCGTAACCATACTTTTATTTTCGAAAGAAACAATTTTTAAAATTTCATCATTATTAGGATCACTAATACTAATGTTATATTTGTTTTCCCCATATTTCTTACCTGCAATTATATTTCCATTTGCATTAATAATATATTTGGTTATTCCCTTACTTTTTAAATAATTTATAACTTTATTCGTCGCCAAGCTGAGGATTATATTTCTATCATTAACATCAAAAATAATTTCGGAATCATAACTAATTTCATCAATAGCTTGAATTTTTTCATATTTTTTATATATTTTATCAATTCTATCAGAAACTTTTTTTACATTTACTCTATCATATATAGCCACTGTAATAGTTTTTTTATCAAAATTATAACTTTTTAAAAAAATTCTATTATTTTTAATCATTCCTAACCATAAAAGTAAAACAATAATTAAAAACAAAATAATATAATTACGCTTTTCAATTATAATATTCATACTATCACCATAATAATTCTAACAAAAAAAGCATATAAAAACAATCTACTATAAAGTAGATTATTTTACTAAATCTTTTTCTAAGACATACTCATAAGCTTTTTTTAATTTCATGCCGATATTTTTAATATCACGTTCTTTAGCTATTTTATAACCTGCCAAAGTTAAGTCTGGGACCTCTCCCTCAATAATTTTATGAATTTTTAAAGCAAATTCAGAAATATCTTTAGCCTTATAAACATTAACTCCATCAGTAAGAAAATCATCATAAATTGGTATATCACTAATTAAAGTTTTAGTTTTCATAGCCAAAGCTTCTAATAAAACAATCCCCTCAGTTTCTTCCTTAGTAGGAAAAATATATAAATCGCATCCTGCATAAGCATCACGCAAATCAACAGAATTAATATAACCTGGAAATTTTACATTATCCGGTTTATTTTTAATAGCCTTACTAACATTTTCTGGAATTAAAGCTGGAGCTGTATAACCAAACCAAATAAACTTATACTCCGGAAATTTTTTGGCTAACTCAATGAATTCTAAAATCCCTTTTCTTTCAATATAAAGACCAACTGCCATAATCACTTTGTCAGTCTTTTTATAACCATACTCTTTTCTAAATTTATCAGGATTACACTTATCACGATCAAAAAAATCCAAATCAATGCCATTTGAGATAGCAATTATCTCTTTATCTAAATCATATTTTTCAAGCAATTTTTTAGAGTATTCAGTAGGTGTAATTAATAAATCTGCAGAACCATAACAACTCTTAAGCCACTGTTTAAATAAAGGTGAAACAGCATTAGAAAGTTTAAAAGAATTTCTAAAATCTTCTTCCGTAGAATGAGCATGAAAAATAACTTTTTTACCTAATCTCTTGCATTTTTTGGCTAAAATCAAAGATTCAGGAAAAATTGTATTTATATGCACAATATCAAAGTCATCATTCACATCTGTTGTATAAGGAACATGAACTAAATCTAACGCTTTTTTTTGATGAATAATTGCTCTACCAACACCACTTTTTTCTACATCTTTAAACTTCCCTGTATGTAATAAAACCTTCATGTATCCACCTAACCTTTTACATTAACTAGTATAACATCTTTTCCAATCTTGTCAATGTACTTCCACTCAACTAAACTTCTACCACCACTAAAAAAAAGAAATTTTCGCTTATGAACTATAAAGTTTGTAATCTTCCCACCACGGTCAATTTCAATATCCGTAATTAATCCTATTTTTTTACCATCAGTTAAATTAATAACATCTTTGGTTTGTAAATCAGAAAGTAACATACTACCACCATTAAATTATATTAAATACAAAAATGAAAATACCATTTCTTATTTAATTAATTTCTTCAAATTATTAAGACCATTTTTTTCTAATCGAGATATTTGTGCCTGACTAATCCCTATTTCCGATGCCAGTTCCATTTGTGTTTTACCTATCATATATCTTTGAATTAAAATATATCTCTCTTTTTCCTTTATATTATTCAAAGCCTCTTTTAACGCTATTTTAGTCTCCATATCGTATAAATCATTTTCTTTTGACAACTGATCAGCAAGATAAATAACATCTCCCCCATCATTATAAATTGGTTCATACATACTAACCGTATCTTTCAAAGAATTTAAAGCATTAGTAACTTCAAATTCACTAACACCTAATTCAAGGGCAATTTCTTTAATAGATGGTTCTTTAATATTAATGTTAGTCAATTTTTCTTTAACTTTTAAAGCTTTATAAGCTAAATCTTTAATACTTCGGGATATTCTAACACTATTATTATCTCTTAAATATCTCTTAACTTCTCCCAAAATCATCGGAACAGCATAAGTACTAAATTTAACATCATGTGATAAATCAAAATTATCAATTGCCTTTATTAAACCAATACAGCCAACTTGAAACAAATCATCCATATTATCACATCTGCCTACAAAAGATTTCAAAATAGATAAAACTAATTTTAAATTACCATTAATTAATTCTTCTTTAGCTTCCATATTTCCATTTTGATATCTCTTAAAAAGATCTAATTGTTCTTCATAACTTAATACCTTAATATTCGCAGTATTCACGCCACATATATCAACTTTATGACGTGCCATAAATCTCCTTTCTAAAATTATAATGATTGTTTTTTATAAAAAATAAACAAAAAAATATCTTCCTAAGAAGATATTTTATATAACAAATAGATCTCTAATAATATAAATATTAAAATACATATAATAATTTTCTTATTTATATCTTTTCGGCATATCATATATAAATAAACTATAATTCCTATAAATATCGAAATAAAACTAAATATTTTATTTATAAAAAGTAAAAAAGAAGCAATCAAAATTGAAATAATAATGGGCAATAAATTAAAAAATATAATCTGTTTTTTGTTTATAAAATATATTATAAAAAACAATAAAATACTAATAATTAATATACATATTTCACTAAGTAAAAATATTTGACCATAATTTGGATTAACTTTAGAAGTAGTAATAAAGGCTTTTCCAAATGAAGTACTATAATTACTAACATTTTCACTAAATATTACATATTTATACAAAGTATTAAAAACACCAGCAATTAAAACAAAAATACCACTTAATAATATATTTTTCTTCATTTTTACATACTTTCAGGAAGTTTTTTAACATGCGTTCCAATTATTTCTGAAACTTCCATTACCGTTGCGAAAGAAGAAGCTCTAACTTCATCTAAAATATCTTTTAAAATAGATACTTCAAATCTTGTAATTACTGTATATAAAACTTTTTTGCCACCATGAGAAATAAAACCTTGTCCAGAAATAACTGTAACTGTTCTTCCTAATCTTTCTAATATTTTTTTAGAAATTTCTTTATCGTTATCAGTAATTATCAACACGGCCTTCGCACTATTAAAGCCATCTGAAACAAAATCAATTACCTTATAAGAAATAAAATAAGTTAAAAGTGAATATAAAGCTCTCTCAGGCCCAAAAACAAATATTGCAGAACCATATATAAATATATTAAAAATAAACACAACTTGCCCTACTGACAAAATACCCTTACGGTTTATTAATATGGCAACCGTCTCTGTTCCGTCCAAACAGCCGCCTTCTTTTATAACTAAACCAACACCAATACCTAAAGCAATACCACCATATACAGTTGCTAGTAAAGTATCATCAATTAAAGGTGTGAATTTATCAAAAACCTCAAGCAAAACACTAAATAAAACCATTCCATAACCGGTTTTAATTAAAAATTTTTCACCAATTAAATGATATCCTAAAATAATAAAAGGTAAATTAAATAGAAATACTGTAAGTCCTAAAGAACCACCACATAGTTTATTAAAAATAATTGAAATACCATTAATTCCCCCATCTATCATTAAATTAGGAATCAAAATAAGTTCTAAAGAAGCCGCAGCAATTATTGAACCTATCGTAATAATAACAAGCGATAATAAAAATTTATATGTAATTATTGATTGTTTTTCTTCCATACAATCCCTCCTATTATCATTATATATTAATTTAAAATATGAAACAAGAAAAAAGATAATCCTTTACACGAATTATCTCTTAATTACACCTTTATTTGAAACATCTTTCTTTTTAGAATCATTCACATGAACACTTGGTTTATAATTTTTCATTTCGAAAATCGGCTTATATACATTTTCCAAAACATCTAACTTGTTATCCAAAAGAGCTAAAGTTTCCTCAACATCAAGAGTAGAATAACTTTCTAAATATTTTGTATGATTTTTTAAATTAATTAATTCATTACGAATCGCACTACCTAACTGTAATAAATTATCTGTATAATCGCTAAGTGTTTGAATATTAAAATCAGAAAGAGACATTACTCTTATATCTAAAGAAAGAATTCCAAATTGATTATTAAACACTTCATATTTCTCTTCAAAATCCTCTAAAATACCCAAAGCCCATTTACGCTCATAAGCATAATTATAATTCTCACTCATAATACTAATCATATCATTTAAATAAAAAAGCTTTGAAAATAATTCTGGATATTCTAAACTTTGATTTTCAAAAGTTTTAATTAACTTTTCCATACTTTTACGACATTTAATTGCTTCACTAACCCAAAGTGTAAATTCATAATCACATTTTCTTGAATTATCAGAATACTCTTTTAATAATAAATCAACTTCTTCTCCATAATTAGCAACATATTCTAAAGCTTTAAATAAATCATGAACTTGTTTTCCTAAAATATCTTTTTTCATAAATTTCCCCCTAAAAGTCAACGACTATTATATGCAAACACAAAAAAAAGTCAAATGCATGATTTAACTCTTATCTAATTGTTTTAATCTTCTAATAACTTTTTTCTCAATTCTGGAAATATATGATTGACTAATACCCAAAATTCTAGCAACATCTTTTTGAGTCATTTCTTCATTATTAAAAAGTCCATAACGCATTATCATAATTTTTTTATCACGATCATTTAATTTATTAATTTCACTATAAACTAATTTTTTTTCTGTCTCTTCAAGAAGTCCTTTTGTAACTATATCTTCATCCGTCCCTAAAACATCTTCTAAATGAAGTTCATTTCCTTCAGCATCATAACTAAGACTATCTTCAAAACTTATTTCGCTTTTTCTTCTTTTATTTTTCCTTAAAAACATTAATATTTCATTATCAATGCATCTAGAAGCATATGTTGCAAGTTTAATATTTTTTCCTAATTTATAAGTATTAACACCCTTAATTAAACCAACACTACCAATACTTACTAAATCTTCTAAATCAACTCCCGTATTTTCATATTTTTTTGCTAAAAAAACTACCAATCTAAGATTATGTTCAATTAACTTAGCCCTAGCTCTTTCATTTCCATCCATAGCCATAGTCACATATTTAACCTCTTCTTCTTTAGATAAAGGAGCCGGCAGTTTATCCGCACTACCAATAAAATAAACATCATTATTAAAAATTTTATTAAATATTTTTCTTAACCACTTAATCATTATATCCCTCCATTAGTCCATTAAGTAAAACATCTGCCCCAAATACCCCCACATTTTTACTAAAACCTAAATATATATTTTTAAATTCCCCTAAACCAACAACTTCTACTTTTCTAACCTTTATACATGTAAGTAAATTAGTTCCACCAACCGTACTATAAGGAACATAATATTTTTTATTTTTAAAAGTATTATCAATGTTTGTGATAATTACTGGTTTTCCCTTAAAAAGCAAAGTATTTCCAGTATCAAAATAACCATTTAATTTTAAAATATTCCCACCAGCATAAATATTAACTTTATATAAATTAATAACCTTATTTTTAAACATTTTCATTTGTTTAATATAAATATATAAGATAATAGGCGCAAATATTACTAAAAAAATTATATTTACACTAACCCCTTTATGATAAAAAATAAGTCCCTCATGTTTATAACTAAATTCTAAATTTAAATAATATAAAAAACCTCCCAAAACAATACTAACCATATAAAATGAAAAAAAATTAACTAAAAAATATTTAATATTTCTATATCCAAAACATATCATACACATTAAAAACCTAAATAAATTTTAATTAAAAAAAGTTCAAAACCGTTTACTTTAAAAAATAAAACAAGTATAGATAAACTTCCAACAAAAGCTCCTAATAGAATTCTAAATACCTTAACATTTCTTTTTAAAATAACCACTGTCGTAAGGAGTAACAAAAAATCAAAGAAAAAATTTAATAATAAAAGCCCATCAACATATATTGTCATCACATCACCAATTTAAGTATAAAAAAGGCAAAATAAAAAAAGTGTCTAAAAAAGAATAACCTAAGTTATTCTTTATTTTTTGCTCTTTTTTCTTTCATTTTAATAAGATCATTTTTAAAAAACTTTATAGTTGCAATTATTAAAATAGAAAGTGGTAAAGCAATAATTATACCAATAATTCCAAAAAGTATTCCACCAATAAATACTGAAGAAATTACAATAAGTGGATGTACTTTATTTGTTTTTCCATAAACAAGTGGATTAATTACATAACCATCAATAGATGAGAAAATCATAAATACAATACAGGTTTTAATAAATAACGCTGGACTAATAACAAAAGCTGTTATAGCCGCAATTATATTTGTAATGATACCTCCAAAATAAGGGATTAAATTACCAAATGAGGCTAAACCACCTAAAAGAAGAGCGTTAGGATGTCCAATAATTGAATAAATAATCGTATACTCTAAGAAAGAAATTAAAACAATCTTCATAAAGCCTGATAAATATTTCTCCATTTCATCATCTAAAGCTTTAACATAATTAAACATTTTTTCTGATTTCATGTGCAGATAATCCTTTAAAAATTCTCGCACCTTATCCATATCAGAAAGGAAATATATAAATAAAGCAAAAACAATAAATATTTTAGAAATATAATCTAAAGAAACACTTATCACATTAATAGCTCCATTAGAAATATAAGTACCAAGCTTTTCTAAAATATTATCAAAATTAACAGATAAAGAATCCTGAATATCTTTAAAATTAACATTGTAATTAACTGAAAGTTCTTTTAAAAATGTTACAATACCATCAAATAAACTACGCATTTGAGTTGTTAAAAGTGGTGTAATTAAAGATATAAGAAGTCCTAAAATTGCCAAAATACCAAAGACAACAATAATAATTGCCAAAGGTTTAGGAATTTTCTTATTTACCAGTTTACGAACTAAAGGATATATCGCATAGGCTAAGACAAATGCTATAAAAAATGGAAAAATTATTTTACCAACAACGCTTAATATTCCAAACCAAAAATCCTTTGTTTGATAAATTAAATAAATTATCAAAACGATAAGTGCTGTATTTATAAGTTTAAAATCAACCTTGTTTTTAATCATTGTTTCCCTCCTTTTCTAACATGATCGTAACTGGACCATCATTTTTAATATTAACAAGCATATCAGCTCCAAACCTGCCGGTCTCTACATGTAAATGACTACCTAATTTTTTATTAAATAAATCATAAAGTTTAGTGGCTTCTTCCGGCCTTAAAGCTTTAACATAACTAGGTCTATTGCCTTTCTTAGTGTCCGCATATAAAGTAAACTGAGATATACTTAAAATATCGCCGCCAGCTTCCAAAATTGATTTATTCATAACACCATTTTCATCATCAAAAATTCGCAAGTTTATAACTTTATTAATTAAAAAATCAATTTCTTTTTCACTATCACCATAAGTAAAACCGACAAACAAAACTAAACCTTTACTTATCTTGCCCACAGTTTTACCATCTATACTAACACTAGAATCTAAACTTCTTTGAACTAAAACTCTCAATTTATAACCCTCACTACTTCTATTACACCATCAAGCATCTTTATATCATTCATGATTTTTAAAAGCTTTTCTTTATTGTTAACTAAAATTGTCATTTTAATTATATCTTCATCTTTAACATGATTAGTACTAAATCGCTTAACAGGAATCTCTTGATTCGTAACTTTTGAAACAACATCAATAAGAACATTCCTAGAATTATTAACTCTAATCATAATTGTCGTTGGAAGTTTATCATAAACTTCATTCCATTTAACTTCTATTAATCTTTCATCCAAATCTGCAACATTTGGACAGACCATTCGGTGAACTGTTATTCCATAACCCTTAGTAATATAACCGACAATTCTATCACCGGGAATTGGCTTACAACAAGAAGCTAAATTAACCTTAATATCATCAGTTCCATCTATAGAAATTAAAGACTTATTATCCGAAACTTTATTACTTCCTTTAATAGCCTTTTCTAAAATAATAGCTTCTTTATTCTCTTCTTTTGGCAAATAAGAATTTATTACTGTATCAACCAAAAATCTGCCACTTCCTAAATTAAAATAAATTTCTTTCAAAGATCCTACCTTTAAATCAGTAACTATCTTATTGATATTTTCATCATCGAAAAAATCACTTGAATTTATTTTTCGTTTTTTAAGCTCTTTAGAAAGGATTTCTTCACCTTTTTTTAAATACTCTTCCCTATTAGTCTGATTAAAAAAATTCCTTATTTTATTCTTGGCTTGCGTTGTTTGAACAAAATTAAGCCACTCCCTAGAAGGACCTTCTGAGTTATTATTTGTAATAATTTTAACAACATCTTCATTTTCTAATTTATAATCCAAAGGAACTATATGTGAATTTACTAAAGCTCCTGTTGTCTTATTACCAACATCTGTATGAACTTTATACGCAAAATCTATCGGTGTAGAGCCATTAGGAAGTTCAATAACATCTCCTAAAGGCGTAAATATATAAATCGTATTCTGTAAAACATCTTCTTTAACAGAATTAACAAATTCTTCTGCATTCTCTTCTGTGTTTTTCAAATCCATAATTGATCTAAAAAACTGTAACTTTTGTTCCATTTCATTTTGCATAACTGTTTTAACAGAACCTTTTTCTTTATATGACCAGTGAGAAGCTATACCATATTCAGCTACCCTATCCATCTCAAAAGTTCTTATTTGAATCTCAAAAAGTAAACCATCAACACCAAAAACTGTTGTATGAAGAGACTGATACATATTCGTTTTGGGCATTGCAATATAATCCTTAAACCTTTTAGGTTTTGGTCTATACTTAGAATGAATTATTCCTAAAGCTTGATAACATTCTTGCTCTGTTTCCACATAAATTCTAAGGGCAAGTAAATCATATATATCACTAAAACGTTTACCTTTAGCTAATTTCTTATAAATACTATAA
>CAZKKR010000004.1:0-6392 GCA_964553605.1 uncultured Muribaculaceae bacterium
ATGCTTTTCACTCAATAGTTTAGAAAAGTAGTCTAAAACAAAAGAAATTTTAAATCTCCATAAAAGCATAAAAAAAATAGAAAATGACAAACAAATAAAAACTTCACTATTTAAAATCACCCATGAAATAAAAAATCCTATTGCTGTATGCAAAGGCTATTTAGATATGTATGATGAAAATAAAATAAATGAATTTAAAAAATATATGCCAGTCTTAAAAGAAGAAATAAATAGAACGCTAATTTTACTAGAAGATTTCCTTACAATGAATAGACTAAAGATTAATAAAGATATTCTAGACATAAATCTATTACTAGAAGAAGTTATAAAAAGTATGGAACTTCTTTTTATAAAAAACAAAATTAAAATTGAAAAAGATATTTTAGATGACGAAATATTTATTAATGGTGATTATAATAGATTAACCCAAGTTTTTATAAACATCTTAAAAAACAGTATAGAAGCTTTAGAAAACAAAAAGACAAAAGTCATAAAATTATGGTCAAAAAGGGATAAAAAAAATATAATAATTTATATTAAAGACAGTGGAAAAGGAATAAAAAAAGAAACATTAAATAAAATAAAAGAACCTTTTTATACAACAAAGATAAAGGGGACTGGTTTAGGAGTATCCCTTTCAAATGAAATAATTAATATGCATAAAGGAACTTTAAAATATGAATCAGAAGAAGAAAAATATACCCTAGTAACTATAACTTTGCCACTAGAAAAAGCCATCTAGTGGCTTATTTCTGGATAATATTCTTTATTAAAATCATGATTAGTAGAATCTAGCTTTAATAATGTGTCAGTATCAACTAAGAAAAACTTATGAAGTAAAAGATTTTGTCCCGTATTTGTAACTGGATCATCCCAGGTTAAATCAATATGAAGCCATTTGTTATCAACATTAACTAAATTCCAAATGTGTTTTGCGTTAGCAACTTTATAATTAGAAACATGCAATTTATCAAGATAAATTTTCATCGCATCACTATAACCACTACACAAAGAAATACCATCTATTAAAGGCCCATTTGCCTTATGAGAATTAGAATCAGTAATGTTCTTGCCGCTTTCAATCATATCAGCCCTAGCTTTATCATAAACACTATTGTTAATTAAAAAATCATGAAAAGCTTTTATTTTATCAGTGATAATCATACTATCATTTATATTTGTACTTATAAAATCATCAATTTTAGTTTCAATTAAATTAATTTCTTCTTCGGAATATAACTTATCCACAGACAAAGTAATTTTGCCATAAGAATTAAACCTAAAATATATTTTCGCATAACTATTATAAGGTGAAACCATATTATTTATAGTTGAAAGTAAAGCTTGATTTTGTGATATAGCCTCAAAATCATCCATACATTTTTCATAAGAAGTATCACAGTAAAATGAAAATTCAGAAGAACCATTATCTAATATGGTGTATATAGCATCAAGCATTCCTTGATAATTTTTAACATGAAAATCATCGGTTTTTTTAACAAAACCAAAAATAAAGTCATCAGAATAAATATTAGATTTCGGTAAATTAATAGTTTCATATTTCATATAAGTTTGGACCGCCGTTTTAGCAATTGATTCTCTATAAACATATCCAAAAATAACGAAAACTAATAAAACGAAAGTACCAATTAAATTTCTAATTCGCATAATTCACCCCTTAATAAAAAAAGTAAATTACTCCATCGCATTTACTTTCTTAGTTAATCTAGATTTTTTTCTTGCAGATGTATTTCTATTTAATACATTAGCCCCTGTAGCCTTATCAATTCTTTTAATGGCAATTTTTAAATTTGCTTCTGCTTCTTTTTTATCTTTTTTATTAATAGATCTTAAAGTATTTTTAACAGCTGTTTTTGTACTAGCTAAATAACTATTATTACGTTCTTGTTTTTTCTTATTAACTAAAACTTTTTTCTTCGCATTTTTTAAGTTGGCCATAATTTCACCTCCAAAGCCCATTCGTATATACATTTTAACAAATTTCCTATAAAAAATCAATAAAAAGTTGATTTTTTGTTCAAAATAAAAGAGAGGTGTTTAATATGAGTCATGAAATAGATTTAAAAAATATAGAAGTAAGAACCGATCTAGCAATCGAATTAACTCAAAGTCAAAATCAAAAAGAAGAAAATGGTATTAAAATAACGGATATTAATTTAACAAAAGAAGAAGCAAACAAAATAAACAAAAAAGAAGGAAACTATATCACCATTGAATTTACTGATATTACAGATTATGAAAATAGAAAGAAAGTTAAAACTATTTTTGTTAAAGAATTAAAAAAAATGTTAAAAAAGCAAAATATAAAAGATGAAGATTTATGCTTAATAATAGGACTAGGAAACGAAAAATCAACTCCAGATTCTTTAGGACCTTTAACAATTTCGAAAACCTTAGTAACAAATCACTTATATCTATATGGAAATTTAGATGAAAACTTTAGAAGAGTATGCGCTTTATCACCAGGTGTAATGGGAGAAACCGGCATTGAAACAAGCGATTTAATAAAACAAATAAAAGAAACGGCCAAACCAGATTTTATAATAATAGTTGACGCTCTAGCAAGTTCATCCATAGATAGAGTAAATAAGACAATTCAAATGACCGATAGTGGCATAAATCCCGGCAGTGGAGTAGGTAATAAAAGAAAGGAAATTAGTGAAGATATATTAAATATTCCCGTTATTGCTATTGGAGTGCCAACAGTTGTTGATGCCGCTTCTATTGTAAATGATACGATTAAGTATATGTACTCACATTTTGCCTATCAAAAAGCAAATTATAACAACCCTAAAAATAAATTAACATATAATGTAAATTATTTGAAATATGAAAATAAGATAAAAAAAGAAGATAAAAAACATCTTCTAGGCATGATTGGTGATTTAACAGAAGAAGAAACAAAATCACTTATATATGAAATTTTAAATCCGATAGGTTATAATTTAATGGTCACTCCTAAAGAAGAAGATTTCATCATTGAAAAATTATCAGAATTAATAAGTGAAGGATTAAATGAATCATTACACAAAAAAAGCTATTAAAGCCTTTTCACAGGACCACCGTAAATATAATCACATTTATCATCACAAATTACTTTTATTGAACAACTTCCCATCTTAGGTTCAGCTGTAAACCACTCAGGAGAATAATGAAAAGTATTCATAATAATAGTCCTAATTGTTTTATCATGGGAAACAATAAAAATAGGATTATTTTTTTCTTTAGGAAGCATATCCAAAAATACCCTAGTTCTAACAGCTACATCGAGGGGTGAATCACCTTGTGGAAGTTTCGCATAAAATTCACCATCATTTTTATAGTAATTATCATAAAATTTAAATTCTCTTTCAAATTCCATGCGATTTCTTCCGGCACTTTTATCACTAAATAAACCACATCTTTGTCCTATTAATAAAAAATCTTCATTAACGTTATCTAACTTCAAATAATCATTAATTATACTAGCTGTTTGTCTTGCTCTTAAAAAGGGGCTAACCCACATTACTGCATTTTTAATATCTATATTATTTTTACTTAAGTATTCATTTAAAAATATACCTGCATACTTTGAATCATTAACCCCGGCATCAGTTAGATAAATATTATGATCAGGTAGACCTAGTCTAAAATTTTCTTGCGTATCTTTAATAGATTCACCGCATTTAATTAAATATAAATCCATACACCTACCACCTTAAAAACATTATAAATAAAATGAAAAGTAAATGCAAGAAAAAGGAAATACTAAAATACAGTGTACTAATAGCTAAAAAGGAAAAAAATATTTTTTCTTTTTTTTTACTTTTTATTTAAAAATAGATAAATATAATGTACTAAAGGTGATGATATGAAAAAAGTAAAAAGAAGATTTAAATTTAGATTATTAGGATATGCCCTAATTATATTTTTAGGTTATCAAATATCTTTTAATATCTTCATGAACTTTAGATTAGTAACTAGTAATGAATCATTTATAAAAGCTTTATTAATTGATTCTAATTACCCAATACTTTATGAAAAAAAGGCTAACAATTTATTTTCTAAAATATTTTCCAAAATAATAGATGTAAATGAACCTATTACAATTTTAGATAATATTTTTCATTTAAAACAAAATAAAATAAATGCTGATATGGCTTATGTAAGTAACCCAAATATCGAAATAAAAGAGGAAAAAAATCCCGAAATTTTTTTATATAATACCCATCAAGGGGAGGCCTATGAAGGAAATGCCTTAGAAGGATATAATATAACCCCAGGGGTTATGATGGCTTCATATATCATGCAAAAAAGATTAAATGATCAAAATATAAAGGCCATAGTCATGGAAGAAAACATAGCTGATTATCTAAATTTAAATAATATGAAATATAGTAAAAGTTATGAAGCAAGTAGAAAGTTTTTAAAAGAAGCTATAAATACGAACCAAGATTTAAAATTAATAATTGATATTCATAGAGATTCTATTTCAAAAGAAAAGTCTACTGTAATTATAGGTGATAAATCATGTGCCAAAATTTTGTTTGTAATTGGAAAAGAATATAGTACCTATCAAGAAAATTTACAAATGACAGAACGCCTTAATAATAAAATAAAAGAAAAATATCCCACTTTAACAAGAGGGGTAATAATTAAAGGTGGAAAAGGAAATAATGGCATATATAACCAAGATTTAAAAAGAAATATAACTTTAATGGAAATAGGTGGAGAAAAAAACACTATAGATGAAGTTTTAAATACTATAGATTTAATTAGTCCAATAATAGGAGAATATATAAATGAATCATGAAAAAGAAAATAAAATATTTAAATATATATTTTTTACAAGTTTTATAGTTTTTTTAGCCTTATTCATTTCCCAAAGCACCGGCTACTTTGAATATAAAAATAGTAAAAAAGTGGCCTTAACCAACGAACAGATAAAAATTTTTGAAAAAGATGTAAATGAAGGAAAAAACATAGACCTAACAAAATATATTGAGGCCAATAATAAAAATTATCAAAACAAACTATCTAAAACCGGATTATTAATTTCAAATGTACTAGAAAAAGGAATCCAAAAATTTATTAATAAAAGTTTCAAAATTTTAGAAAAACTAGTGGGCGAATAATATAAAATGTGGTATTATACTTTTAGGTGATTTTATGGAATTGATAATTGGAAGCCATGTGTCATACACCAAAGATGAAGGGCTAATAGGAAGTGTCAAAGAAGCGTTAAGTTATAATGCCAATACCTTTATGTTTTATACGGGAGCTCCGCAAAACACCTTTAGAGCCCCAATTGATAAAGAAAAAACTAAAGAAGCTAAAAAACTTATGGAAAAAGAAAATATAAATATAAAAGATGTTATAATACACGCGCCATACATAATTAATTTAGCTAATAACGATGAAGAAAAGTATAATTTTGCTATTAACTTTTTAAAACAAGAAATAAAAAGAGCCATAGAACTTGGAATAGATAAAATAGTTCTCCACCCAGGAAGTCATGTAGGTCTTGGAAAGGAAAAAGGACTAGAAAATATAGCTAAAGCTTTAGACACTGTTTTAACAGAAAAAGAAGGACCAATTATCTGCCTAGAGACAATGGCTGGTAAAGGAACAGAATTAGGAAAAACCTTTGAAGAAATAAAATATATAATAGATAATGTTAAAAATAATAATAGACTAATGGTTTGTCTAGATACATGTCACCTAAATGATGCCGGATATGATGTTAACAATTTTGATAAAGTGTTAGATGATTTTGACAAAATAATCGGAATAGAAAAAATAGGGTGCATTCATATAAATGATAGTAAAAATGAATTAGGGGCTCATAAAGATAGACATGAGAATATCGGTATTGGGACAATTGGTTTTGATTCCTTAACAAAGATCATATATCACGAAAAACTAAAAGAAGTTCCTAAAATATTAGAAACTCCGTATATAAGTATTGATGGTGGTAAAGATAGAACATATCCACCATATAAATTTGAAATTGAAATGATTAGAAATAAAAAGTATAATGAAAAGCTATTAGAAGATATAAGAAATTATTATAAATAATTTTTATATTTTTCTTTATATGAGTAAAATAAATTACCAATAGCTTCGCCTTTAGTTTTACCAAATTTATTTTCTATTTTTTGAATAATTGGTAAAGGATTTCCATAAATTAATTCCTCCCAATTATTTTTTAAATAAAAATATAAAATATTTCCTTCATTTTCATTTAAAATAATATCATGTTCCATTCCAAAGTTTAGAATATCTTGAATTGTTATTTTATCAACACAATTTTTAATAAAAAAATTCATAATTCCTCCTATCAAATTATATGAAAAAAATACAAATAAGGTTAAATTAACTAAAGGTGTAGT
>CAZKKR010000004.1:6402-44469 GCA_964553605.1 uncultured Muribaculaceae bacterium
GATAAAAGTATGTTTAATATTTTTAAAAGAAAAAGAAGTATATATACTCCAAAGAAAAAAAAGAAAAAACGTAAAACAAAAAGAAGAAAAACCTTAAAAATAAATACGACAAAACAAAATCAAAATTATAATTTTAGCCTTTATAAACAAACTAAAGACATAAAATTAGAAATAGAAAAAAGATATAATATCCTTACTTTTATCATCATAATTTCAGTATTAGTTTTAACCATTTTCCTTTTCTTTATTCAGGTTATTGAAAACGAAAAATATACTGGTGAATTAAAGACTTTAACTAAAAAAATTGTTTATGGGCAGTCAGCGCCACGAGGAAGAATTTATGATAGAAATGGTAAATTAATAGTTGATAATACCCCAACCAAAGTTATTTATTATAAAAAGCCTTCTGAAGTGACAACTAAAGAAGAAGTGCAGATTGCTTATAAACTTGCGGATATGATAAGCTTAGAAACCAAAATAAACGATTATGATTATAAAAATTTTTGGATCAAAAACAATAAAGAAAAAGCTAATAAAAAAATAACTAAAAAAGAATGGAAAAAATTAAAAGAAAGAAAACTAACTCTTGATGATATTCAAAAACTAAAAATAGATAGAGTAACCGAAGAAGATTTAAAAGTGTATAACGCTCGTGATAAAAAAGCTGCATACATATATACTCTTATGAATACCGGCTATTCATATGCTGAAAAAATCATAAAAAATAAAGATGTAACCGATGAAGAATACGCTTTGATTTCTGAAAATTTAAGTTCGCTAAAAGGTATCAACACCAAACTTGATTGGGAAAGAGTATACCCATATGGTGATGTTTTTAGAAGCTTACTTGGTAATATATCTACTAGTAAAACTGGTATACCATTAGAATTAAAAGATTATTATTTAAACAAAGGGTATAGTTTAGATGATAGAGTAGGAATTAGTTATCTTGAATATCAATATGAAGACATCTTAAAAGGAAAAAAGAACAAATATGAAGTAAGAAATGATGGTTCATATAAATTGATTGAAGAAGGAAGCCGCGGCACGGATATAACTATTTCTATAGATATTGACCTTCAAAGAGAACTTGAACAAATATTATCCGAAGAAGTAATGAATACCAAAAGAGAAGCTAATACTCAGTATTACAACCGTTCTTTTGTAGTTATAACTAACCCTAAAACAGGAGAAATTTTGGCTATGGCCGGAAAACAATTAAAAGAAGAAAATGGTGGTTTAGTAATAAAAGATTATACCCCAGGATTACTAACTTCCTCAGTTGTAGCGGGGTCAGTAGTAAAAGGTGCTTCACAAACTGTAGGATATAATACCGGTGCCTTAAAATTTGGTGAAGTGCGATATGATAACTGCGTTAAAATAGCCGCTACTCCAGAAAAATGTTCATGGAAACCGCTTGGAAGATTAAATGATATAACCGCAATTGCTTTTTCATCAAACACATATCAGTACTATACTGCTATTAAAGTTGGTAAAGGAAATTACAAATATAATAAACCTTTATATATTGATAAAGAAGCCTTTAACACATATAGAAATACCTTTAAACAATATGGATTAGGCGTAAAAACAGAAATAGATCTTCCAAATGAAACTGAAGGATATAAAGGAACTGATACGGCCCCAGGTCATTTACTTGACTTTTCCATTGGACAGTATGATAATTACACACCACTTCAACTTGCCCAATATATGAACACCATTGCTAATGATGGAAAAAGAATGCAACTACACCTATTTAAAAATATATATGGTGAAGAAGGAGACAAAAATACTAAAGAATTAAACGCTGTTGAAACCGCACCTGAAAACATAGCTAGAATAAAAGAAAGTTTTAAAGCCGTAACTAGTTATGGAACAGGAGTAGGTTATATAAGTCCAGTCTTTAATGCTGCCGGAAAAACTGGAACCAGCCAAAGCTTTGTCGACTCTAATAACGACGGAAAAGTTGATACCGAAACAATTAGTACGACATTTGCTGCCTATGCACCAGCCGATAATCCAGTGGTGACATTTACGATTGTTTCTCCAGATGTATCGCATAATAATGGCAGCATAAAATACCAATCACAGATAAATAAACGATTAGCTGATAGAGTTTCTAAAAAATACTTTGAAATTTTTAAGTAATTTGGTATAATATATCTAGAAACGCGAAAAGGAGGGATATTCATGGCTAAAAAAGGAGAAGCTAGAGAAAACGTAACTTTAGTTTGTTCTGTGTGTAAAAATGAAAACTATAGAGTAGAAAAGAATAAAAGGAATACACCAGAACGTTTAAAATTAAATAAATATTGCCCTACATGTATGAAGCATACAGAGCACAATGAGAAAAAATAGAACTGAGAGGTAAAGTATGATAAATATTAATGATATAAAAAATGGGATGACAATAATTATTGATGGAAATATCTATTTAATTTTAGAATTTCAACACGTTAAGCCCGGTAAAGGCCCTGCTTTTGTTAGAATCAAATTAAAAAACCTACGTACAGGTTCAACAATTGAACAAACATTTAATACAAACATTAAATTTGAGAAAGCTATTATCGAGAAGAAACCAATGCAATATTTATACGGTAGTGGGGAAACTCATAACTTTATGAATATGGAAACTTACGAACAAATAGATTTAACTAAAGATCAACTTGGCGATGACGCAAAATTCTTGAAAGAAGGATTAAACTTAGAAGTAACTTTTTACAAAGGTGAAGTATTAGGAATAACACTTCCAGAAAAAATAGAGTATGAAATAACTCATACAGAACCAGCCGTAAAAGGTAATACAGCAACTAATGCAACTAAAGAAGCAACTTTAGAAAATGGTTTAACTATTAAAGTTCCATTGTTTATAAATGAAAATGATAAAGTTATCGTTTCAACTAAAGATGGAAAATATGATTCAAGAGCGTAATAAAAAAAGGAATAAAGAGGTGGAAAAATGTTAGAAAGAGACAGATTTTTAGCAATAAAAAAATTAGCTAGAGATATTAGAAATGAAAATAAAGAAATATTTAAAAAATTAGCGAAAAAACCAGCCGATATAGCAATGAAAGAAAAAGACAGATTCATTGAAGCTATGATGGATGAAATGGCCGTTGCTTTTAGCGACGGCGAGCAAGGAAGAGAAGAAAAACAAATTTTTAGAGCTAACGTTCTAATTCCTGATGATGAAGAATTTTACGATAGTTATTCTAAAGATAAAAATATTCGTAGCTTAATGAAAAAATATGTAGTTAATATTGAGGATATTATGAGTAAAATAACAGAATTAAACATTTATGGAAAATATTTAGATGAAGAAGAAACAGATTTTGTTGATGAAATGACTAAGATTTCAAAAGAAGAAGCTGAAGATCTACTAGATGAAATAGATAATTTATCTAACACCTTAACTAATTTAGATTTAACTGAGGAAAAAGAAAAACCTAAAAAAGAACCTAAAAAAGAACCTAAATTTATTAAACCAGATATTGAAGAAGTTATTCCAGAGACAAACGCTGAAATAGAAGATGATTTCTTAGACGAATCTTTTGATAATATCAATAATGCTATTTCTGGTTTTGTTGATGACTACAATAATTTAAAAGATGAATTAAAAGCTAAAAATACTGAAATAAATTCATTAAAAACTCGTTATGAAAAAATAGCAGTAGAAAATGAAAAACTCACATCTTCAGTTGAAGATATTAAATCACTAAATGATAGCTTAAAAGAAGCTAGTGATAAACTAAAAGAAAATAATAAAGCTTTAAAAGAAGAAAATGAAAAAATGAGTAAAAGAATGGCCGTTTTAGAGGATAAACTATATAAAAGCGCTATGCTTCTTAAAAAGCTTTATAAAGGAATAAAAGGATAAAAACAGCCAAAAAAGCTGTTTTTTTCACATCATTTGATAATTTGAGGAACTATAATTAGAACCATTATTAACAACATTTTCAAGTTTTCTAACCCTTTGTTCTAGTGAGTTAACTTGATTTGTTAAAGAACTCAAATCATACATTGAATCAGGAATATTTACCATTCCTGATGATAAGTTGTTTCCTGGCATTGGAATCATTTCCCCAGGCATAACCATGCCATTAAAATTAGGAACCATCTGTGGATATACTTGATAGCCCATACAATTACGGTCTTTTTTCAAATTATATTACTCCTTTCATATCTAATAAATTATATGCTTTAAAGCGTTTTTGGTGTATAATTAAAGAGGTGACAATATGCGATTAAAAAATGTTAAAGGTGCTAAAGAGATAATAGACTCTTCACCATATATAATTAAAAACCCCAAAGAATATAAAGGAAAATTCAAAAAATTATTTCAAAACAGTAATGAAATTCATTTAGAAATAGGTATGGGTAAAGGCCAGTTCATAATTGAAATGGCTAAGAAATATCCAAATATAAATTTTATAGGGATTGAAATGTTTGATAGTGTAATAGTGAGGGCTGTTCAAAAATTAGAGGAAATGCAAATCCCTAATCTAAAATTAATAAGATTTGATGCAACTGAAATAAATGAAATATTTGATAAAGAAATAGATACAATTTATCTAAACTTTTCTGATCCTTGGCCTAAGAATAGACATGAACACAGAAGGCTAACCAGTGCAAGATTTTTAAAAAGATATGATAGTATATTTAAAGGTAAAAAACATATCATTCAAAAGACTGATAACCGCAAACTATTTGAGTTTTCCATAATGGAATATACAAATTATGGTTATAAAATAAAGAATATATCGCTAAATCTTCATGAGGATGACTATGAAAATGTTGAAACAGAATATGAAAAAAGATTCATAGAACTAGGCTGCCCAATATACATGATAGAGGTAAATAAGTAGACAGATATTTACATGTAAAGTTTATGTTTTTCTATTAAAAACAAGGAAAGTCTGATATAATCTAAAGTAAGCAGGTGTTTATATGAGGAGAAATATAATTATAATAGGTGTGCTAGTCATGCTTCTAACCGGCTGTACCGTAGTTAGAATTGATACAACATCTATTGATAATATAGTAAGTGTAATAACTTCAAAAGAAGGATCTTTATATAACCATGTGGGAAGAGGATATAAGTATTATGTCCCTAGAGGCGTAACTTATATTGACAGTAATGGTTCTAATGACAAGCTTTATTCAAATGGTGTATATTACTATTTGTATTTAGATGAAGTAAGTTATTACTATAAAAAAGCTGTGAACTATAAAGAAAATAATTCAAAAATATATTCCAGGAAAATTAAAAATGGGAAAAAAGTAGGTTACTTAGAAATCACTAAGAAAAAAGATCTATATTTAGTTGAATTTGTTTATAACTATGCAAAAATAGAAGCCCTAGTTCCTGAAAAAAAACTTAATGACACAGTTTTAAATAGTTCATACATTTTATCGACAATAAAATACAATAGTAATATAATAAAATTGTCATTAGAAGAAGATTTTCTAAAAAACAAAGAGGAGAAATATAACGTATTTACTCAAAAGAACAAAGACGAAAGTAGTTTCTTACGTTATGAAGAAAAGTAGAGGTGCTAAAATGGGATTATTAGATAAAGTAAAAAATTTATTTACTGAAGAAGTTGAAGTTGAAGTAGCAGAACCAGAAAGAAAAGAAAAAAAGCATAAAGAAAAAGAAAAGAAACAAGAAGAAATTCAAAAAGAAGTTATTCAAGTTGAAATTCCTTCACCAGCTGAAACATTTGAACCTGAAGAAGAAATCGAAATAAAAGAAGAACCTAAAAAAGAAGAATATAAGTTTCCTTTCTTTGATGATGATGACTTCGACATGATTGATCTTGAAAAAGAAAAAGTGGAAGAAAAAACAAAAGAATACCGCGGAGTATACAACCCACCAAAAGAAGAAAAGAAAGCCTTTAAACCATCACCAATAATTTCACCAGTATATGGATTCCTAGATAAAGATTATCAAAAGGATGAACTTATTAAAAAAACAAATGAGTACAATCCTAGGAAAGCCACTGTTGATGAAATTAGAGATAAAGCATATGGCAGCTTAGAATCAGATATTGAAACTACTTTATTTGGAAATAGTAGAGTTTTATTTGATGAAAAACCAAAAGCGGATGAAACTGAAAAAATAAAAGAAGAAAAAGCTATTGATGAAATTAGAGATGAATTTAGTTCAAAAACAATCGAAGAAAAACCAAGACATCAAAAACTTAAAGATGATGAAGATTTAACTGACTTATTAGAGGCCGAAATGACTATGCCTGAAAAGCCAGAAAAGAAAAAGCCGAGGAAAATAAGCGATAAAGAATTATTTAATCTAATTGATTCAATGTATGAAGGGGAGATAAAATGATGATAGAAGTTTCGGAATTATTTACGATGTTATTTTATATACTATTAATGGTGCTAGTAATCGCACTAATCGTCTTAGTTGTTAATGCAATAAAGACATTAAGCAAAGTTGACAAATTAGTTGATGATATAAGTCAAAAATCGACTAAACTAAATGGTGTTTTCTCTATAATTGATGGAGCAACAGATGCCGTAGTCGGTTTTAGCGATAGTATTATCGGCCTTGTCAGTGGAGCTTTAGGAAAAATATTTTATAGAAAGAAGGAAAAAAAAGATGAGTAAAAAAGGATTTGGAAAGTTTGTTGCTGGTGCTGGTATAGGAGCAGCCTTAGGATTATTATTTGCTCCTAAAAAAGGTGATGAAACTAGACAAGATGTAAAAAAATCATTTGATGACTTACTAAACAAATTAAAAAACACCGATGCTGATGAAGTTCGTGAAACAGTAGAACTTAAAATAGCTGAATTAAAAGAAGGAATTGCTAATTTAGATAAAGAAACAGTTCTTGCTGAAGCTAAAAAACAAGCTAAAAAATTACAAGAAGCCGCTTCTGAACTAGTTGAATATGCCATTGAAAAAGGTACACCAATGATTGAGAAATCAGCAAACTCTATCAAAAAGAAAGTTGTTGAAGTATCTAAAGAAGTAACAAAAAGATTAGAACAAAATGAAAAATAGTCACATAAGTGATTATTTTTAATAGGTAAAATTATGGATTTATGGAAATATGAAAAAGAACTATATAAACAAAATATAAATATAATTGGTGGAACCGATGAAGCTGGTAGAGGCCCTTTATATGGACCAGTAGTCGCTGCTTGCGTAGTTTTACCAAAAGATTTTAAATTAGAAGGATTAAATGATTCAAAAAAACTAACCGAAAAGAAAAGAAATATATATTATGATTATCTAATAGAAAATGTCATATACGGAGTAGGCATTGTTGATGCCAAAAGAATTGATGAAATAAACATTTATGAAGCAAGTAGAGAAGCGATGAAAATAGCTATAGAAAATGTTAGAAAGCAAGTAAAGCTAGAATATGTTTTAACTGACGCTATGCCCATCGATCTAGATATCCCAGTTCTGCCTATTATAAAAGGAGACGCTAAAAGTATTACAATAGCGGCAGCCAGCGTAATTGCCAAAGTAACAAGGGATAAAATGTTATATGAAATTGATGAAAAACATCCAGAATATGGCTTTAAAAATCACAAAGGATATCCGACAAAGAAACACCTAGAAGCCATAAATGAAAACGGATTAATAGATGGTTATAGATTAACATATGGACCGGTAAAAAATTATATTGAAAATGGTAAATGCTAGAAAGGTGATAGTATGATAATAAATGAAAAAAATAATAGTAATATTTTAAAAGGAACAGTCAAAAGAGGATTTAATCAAACACCAAGAGAACTTAAAGAAAAAATTTTTAATGAAATGCGAAACAATGAGAATCCAAAACCACAAGAAGAAAAACCCATTAATGATGAAACTATGTCTCCTGCTCAAAAATTAGGAAAAGCACTTAATAATATAAAAAGAATGCAATAATTAAAAAAACATGTTATAATTAAAATAGGAGGCGGTATAGATGACCTTTGAAGGAACTGGAAAATATATATGGCTAATATTTTTAATATTTTTAATAGTTTATATAACTGTTAAAATCTCTTTAGCGTACATTTTTAAAACAGCAAAAATATCAAGCTGGAAAGCGTTTATACCAATTTATTGTAGACTATTATTAGTAGATAAATTAGATTTAAAAAGAACCGTTTTCTATAAAACATTAATACCATTTGCTAATTTATACTACTACTATATAATTATTGAAAAATTATTAGAAGCTTATAATCTGAATAGTAAAGATGCCATTTATTACATATTAATTCCTATGTATAAATTCCCTGAATTAGTTTTCAGAAGACCACAATTTATGCTTCATATGTATGATGACACCGAAATGTTTATAAATAATGAAAAAAACTTATTTGAGAAAAAACCAGTAGAAGAAATAGCAAAACCTGAAACCCCAAAACAAGTTCAAGAAATGTACACTGCTGATAATGTTTTTTCAAATAGCAGTTTAGAGCCCGATGAAAGGAAAGAAACTGTTGTTGAAGCTCAAATTCAAGTAGAAGAAGAAGTAAAACCAATTAATGCAGTAGATAATAGACCAAAAGTTTGTCCAAAATGTGGAACCAAGCTTGAACCAACCGCTAAAATTTGTTTTTTCTGTGGGACGCAAATTTCTTGACAATATAAAAAGTATTTATTATAATACTGAAAAAGCTTAAGCAAGAGGAGTAAATATTAAATAATTTAAAGAGAGTTAGTGGCTGGTGTAAACTAATAATTATTGATATTGAAGGTAGCTTGTTAGCTGATTTTCTGAACTAATAGTAAGAAAAGCCGGTAAAGCCCGTTATAGCTATAAAGATAAGTAAACACTTATAAATTAAGGTGGTACCACGCTTAAAGCGTCCTTAAATTTAAAGTGTTTTTTTAATTATAAAGGTGATTAACATGGAGGAAATATTTAAAACATACGTTGAAATGTTTGACATGAATGAGCCGATGATTAAATTAAAATATAATCATTCGTTACGCGTTAAAGACCAATGTATAAAAATAGCCAAAAGTGAAAAATTAGATAAAAAACAAATAGAACTAGCCAAATTAATTGGCCTTCTTCATGATTATGGAAGATTTGATCAATGGAAGAAATACAAAACATTCAAAGATTATAAAACCTTTGACCATGCTGATTATGGCGTCCAAAAACTATTTGGTGAAAATGAAATAAAAAAATACTGGAAAGATGAAAAAGATTACAAAACAATTTATGATGCGATTAAAAATCATAATAAATATGACCTATCAGATACTGGTGAAAGTAAACTAATGTGTCAAATAATTAGAGACGCTGACAAATTAGATATTATTTTCTTATACATCGCGGAAGAATTAATTTTAAAAAATGAAGGAGAAGTAACCAGGGAAATAGAAGATGATTTTTATAAACACAGGCAAGCTCAAAAACATAATATGAATTCAAAAAAAGATGGAATTCTTTGGGCTTTAGCCTTGATATATGATTTAAATTTTACATATTCATATAAATATTTAAAAGAAAATAAAATTACTGAAAAAATATATGAAAAAATCGAAAATAAAAAAGGTCTTAAAAAATATTTTGATGAGATAGATAATTATATAAATAAAAAATTAGAGGTGATAAAATGTTAGAAAAAAAATATAACAATAAAGAAGTAGAAAAAGGTAAATACAAAAAATGGCTTGAAAAAGGCTATTTTAAAAGTGGGGACAATACTAAAAAAGCATATACAATAGTATGTCCACCGCCAAATGTAACAGGTGTTCTTCATATTGGTCACGCTTGGGATATGACTTTACAAGATACCATAATTAGATTTAAAAAAATGGAAGGTTATGATACTCTATGGCTTCCAGGAATGGATCATGCAGCAATTGCCACCGAAGCTAAAGTTGTTAAAAGAATAAAAGAAAAAGGAAAAACCAAAAGTGATATTGGCAGAGAAGAATTTTTAAAAGAATGTTGGAATTGGACTCATGAACACGCTGATATCATAAGAAAGCAGTGGGCTAAACTTGGACTAGCTCTAGATTATGATAAAGAAAGATTTACACTAGATGAATGGTTAACCAGAGCTGTAAAAAAAGTTTTCGTAGATTTATATGAAGAAGGCTTAATTTATAGAGGTGAAAGAATTATAAACTGGGACCCAGTTGCTAAAACAGCACTTTCAACAGAAGAGGTTATATATCAAGATGATCCAGGCGCATTTTATCATTTAAAATATATAATTGATGGAACTGATGATTACTTAGATATTGCCACAACAAGACCAGAAACTTTATTTGGTGATACAGCAGTTGCAGTTAACCCAAAAGATAAAAGGTATAAAAAATATGTTGGTAAAAATGTTATTTTACCAATTGTAAATAAGAAAATACCAATCATAACTGATGAACATGCTGATCCAGAATTTGGAACAGGATGCGTTAAAATAACTCCAGCTCATGATCCAAATGACTTTGAAGTAGGTAATAGACATAACTTAGAAAGAGTAGTCGTTATGAATGAAGATGCAACGATGAATGAAAATGCCGGCAAATATCAAGGATTATCAAGAGAAAAATGTAGAGAAAAACTTCTTAAAGATTTAGAAAAAGAAGGATTGCTTCTAAGTGTTGAAAATATGGTTCACTCAGTAGGACACTCTGAGAGAACAGGTGCTGTTGTTGAACCATATCTATCAAAACAATGGTTTGTTAAAATGAGACCACTTGCTGATAGAGTATTAGAAAACCAAAAAGATAAAGATGCAAAAGTTAACTTTGTCCCAACAAGATATGAAAAAACAATGAACCACTGGATGGAAATAACTTATGACTGGTGCATATCAAGACAGTTATGGTGGGGTCATAGAATACCAGCATGGTATAAAGATGACGAAGTATATGTTGGCGTAGAACCACCAAAAGGAAAAGGTTGGGTACAAGATGAAGATGTTTTAGATACTTGGTTCTCATCAGCCCTTTGGCCATTTGCCACTTTAGGATGGCCTGAAAGTACAGATTTATTGA
The DNA here is from genome assembly GCA_964553605.1 of uncultured Muribaculaceae bacterium. Classification (GTDB taxonomy): domain Bacteria; phylum Bacillota_I; class Bacilli_A; order RF39; family UBA660; genus Coprosoma. Next base: position 17,390 of record CAZKKR010000004.1, read on the forward strand.
AAAGACATTATCCTAATGATGTATTAGTTACAGGTTACGATATAATACCATTTTGGGTAAATAGAATGACTTTCCAAGGATTGCACTTCACTGATTCAAGACCATTTAAAGATTGTTTAATACATGGTTTAATTAGAGATAAAGAAGGAAGGAAAATGAGTAAATCCTTAGGTAATGGAGTAGACCCTATGGATGTTATTGATGAATATGGAGCTGATTCACTAAGATTTTTCCTACTTAAAAGTTCAGCCCCAGGTATGGATTTAAGGTATGATGAAGATAAAGTAAAAGCTGCATGGAATTTTATAAATAAACTATGGAATGCTTCTAGATACGTATTAATGAATATTGAAGATCTTTCAGTAAGTACCTATAACAAAGAAGAATTAACTACCGAAGATAAATGGATTTTAACTGAAAAAAATAATTTGATAAAAAGTGTTACTAGAAATATGAATAATTATAATTTCCACAATGCTGGAAACCAAATATATGATTTTACATGGTCAAAATTCTGTGATTGGTATATTGAACTTTCAAAAAATAATATGAATACCAACACTAAAGCTGTATTATTAGATATACTTACAACTATACTAAAATTACTTCACCCATTCATGCCATATGTAACTGAAGAAATATATGAAAAACTTCCAATTAAAGAAAAAGAATCAATTATGATTTCTTCATATCCAAAATATAATAAAGAAGAAATATTTACTAAAGAAGCGGAAAAATTAGATAAAATAATAAATGATATAGTTTCTATAAGAACATTAAAATTAAACAATAATATCAAAAAAGATGCTTTTGTAAAAATAAATTGTCTAAAAGATACTTATAGTATTTATTTCACCGCTTTAAAAATAAAAGATGAAAACATTGTTACCGAAAAACAAGATTTAAATAGTGTAAACTATAAATCAAACATGATTGACATAACATATTATTTTAAAGCTGATGAAATAGATGAATCAGCAAAACAAAAAGAAATAGAAGAATTAAAAAAATCAATAGAAAGAAGACAAAAATTACTTTCAAATGAAAATTATGTAAGTAAAGCTCCTAAGCAAATAGTTGAAGAAGAAAAAAAGAAGCTAGAAGAAGAAAAAAACAAACTATCAATTTTACAAAAATAAAAAAGCAACTATTGATTTAAATTAATATTTATGGTATATTAAATTTAAAGTAGAGGCGAGGAGGTGATATTATGAAACAAAATCAAAAAGGTTTTACATTGATTGAACTTTTAGCTGTAATTGTTATCTTAGCTGTTATCGCCTTAATCGCTACTCCAATTGTTTTAAGCACTATAGAAACTGCTAGAAAAGGAGCTGCTGAAGATAGCGCATACGGAGCTTTAAAAGCTGTTAGTGAAGCATATTTAGAGGCACAAATTACTAATACAAGCGGAAATCTTACAGCTGAGTATGATTTTTCATCAGATGCATCAAATTCATTTGAAATTACTATTAGTGGAACTAGACCAACTGCTGGAACAGTTACAATAACAGATAATAACGTTACAATTAGTAATGATGATCATCTAATAATCAAAGGATATTCATGTGAAGGAAATAGTAATAATGTAACATGTACAAAAATTTCATAAAGATGACTAGGTCATCTTTTTTTCTTGAATAAAAGCAGGTAATATGCTATTATTATAATAGAGGCTGATTGTGATGAACGATTATGTAAAAGAAATAAAAATGGTGGAAAATGGTTTGGTTATTATTTTACTTTTTATAATAATCGTTATTTTGCTGCCATCAGTTACCACAATGGCCAGCAAATCTATGCAATCAGCAGCTAAAACTAACACAATTGCCAATATTGAATTTGTTAAAGAACTTTACACAACTATAAATTTAACTGATACTGTCAATTTACCTTTTAAAGTTGTATATACGGACGATGGATATAAAATATATAGTAATAAAACAAGGTATAAAAAAACAGTAAATATAAAACTTGATTCAAAAAACAAACTTCCAACTGAAGGCAGCATCGAAATTAAAGAAGATGGATATACAGTCGTTAAAAATTTAAAATTTGGCGGTTACAAATGTAATCAAGAAAAGTATATGGAAATCATATGTGAAAGATAACGGTTATTGCACAATTACCGTTTTTTATTTATAATAAAACTAGGTGATATAAATGAAACAGGAAAACATCAGAAATTTTTCAATAATTGCCCACATCGATCACGGTAAAAGTACTATCGCTGATAGAATATTAGAATTAACGGGAACAATTACTGAAAGAGAGAAACAAGATCAATTGCTTGATAGTATGGAATTAGAAAGAGAAAGAGGAATCACCATTAAATTAAATGCTGTTCAGCTAAATTATAATTATAAAAATAATGATTATATTATGCATTTAATAGATACTCCAGGACACGTCGATTTTTCATATGAAGTATCAAGAAGTTTAGCTGCCTGCGAAGGAGCTGTTTTAGTCGTGGATGCTGCCCAAGGAATTGAGGCTCAAACCCTCGCTAATGTTTATTTAGCTTTAGAAAATGATCTAACAATTATTCCTGTAATAAATAAAATAGATTTGCCTAATGCTGATATTCCAAGAGTAAAAAAAGAATTGATAGATACATTAGGATTTAGTGAAGAGGAAATTATTTTAACCAGCGCTAAAACAGGGGAAGGAATAAAAGAATTAATTGAAGCTATTATTGAAAGAGTGCCTGCTCCAAAGGGAAATCCTAATGATAACCTAAGAGCCTTAGTGTTTGATAGTTTTTTTGATCCTTATAGAGGGGTAGTCGCTTTAGTTAGAATAGTTGATGGAAAAATAAAAGTAAAAGATAAAATAAGATTAATGGCTACAGGAGCCACTCATGATGTAACAGAGCTTGGTATAAATAACCCAAAAGAACAAATTAAAAATGAATTAGTTGCCGGAGAAGTAGGATATATATGCGGAAGCATTAAAAGCATAAGTGATATTAAAGTTGGTGACACCATAACTTTAGATAGTAATCCAGCTAAAGAAAAACTACCAGGTTATAAACAAGTAAAACCTATGGTTTTTTGCGGAATATATCCAGTAGAATCAAATAAATATACTGACTTAAGAGAAGCCTTAGAAAAATTAAAATTAAATGATGCAGCTTTAGAATTTATCCCAGAAACTTCAGAAGCTTTAGGCTTTGGTTTTAGATGTGGCTTTTTAGGACTATTGCACCTAGAAATAATCGAAGAAAGAATAGAAAGAGAATTTAAAATAAATATAATAGCGACAAGTCCTTCAGTTATTTATAAAATAACGAAAACCGATAATGAAGTTATAAATATTGATAGTCCATCTAAAATGCCTGATAGACAAAAAATAAAGAAAATTGAAGAACCATATATTAAAACTAATATATATGTACCTTCATCATATATCGGACAAGTTATGGAAATTTGTCAAAATAAAAGAGGAACATATATAAATATGGAATATATAAATGCTGAAAGAGTAAATATTCATTATGAAATACCCCTTTCAGAAATAGTGTATGATTTTTTTGACAAATTAAAAGGTGCAACTAAAGGATACGCCTCATTTGATTATGATTTAATCGGTTATAAAGAAAGTGACCTAGTTAAAATGGACATTTTATTAAACGGAAATGTTATAGATGCTTTAAGTTTAATAGTTCATAAAGACTTTGCCTATAAAAGAGGTAAAGCCCTAACTGAATCATTAAGAAAACTTATACCTAGACAAATGTTTGAAGTACCTATTCAAGCTGTAATAGGCTCTAAAGTAATTGCTAGAACAGACATAAAAGCTTTAAGAAAAAATGTTTTAGCTAAATGTTATGGCGGAGATATAACGAGAAAAAGAAAACTCCTAGAAAAACAAAAAGAAGGTAAAAAAAGAATGAAAATGGTTGGTAATGTGGAAGTGCCTAGTGAAGCTTTTCTAGCAGTTTTAAAAATGGATGAGGAAAGCTAATGAGTGTATATATCCACATTCCTTTTTGTAATAATATCTGTTCATATTGTGATTTCCCTAAAATGTTAAAAAATAGTATCTGGATAGATGATTATTTAAAAGAGCTAGAAAAAGAAATAAAAAATAATTATAAAGGCGAAGAAATAAAGACTTTATATATTGGTGGAGGAACACCAACATCTTTAAGTATAAAGAAGCTAGAAAAACTTTTTGAAATTATAAAAATATTTAATCTAAATAAAGATGCTGAAATAACTATTGAAGCTAACTCCGAAGACCTAACCGAAGAAAAATTAAAATTATTAAAAAAATATACAAATAGACTTAGTATTGGTATTGAAACATTCAATGAAAAAACATTAAAAGAAATAAATAGAAAAGTAAATATAAAAAATATTAAAAATGCTTTTAAATACTTTAAAAATATCAATCTAGATTTAATGTATGGTTTTAAAAATCAAACATTAGAAGATTTAAAAGAAGACTTAAATAAAATATTAAAATTAAATCCAACCCACATTTCGGCCTATAGCTTAATAATTGAACCAAACACTAAATTTTATATAAATGATTATAAAAATATAGATGAAGATATAGATAGAAAAATGTATGATTACATTATAAAAACATTAAAAGAAAATAATTATATTCACTATGAAATAAGTAATTTTGCTAAAAAAGGGTTTTCTTCAAAACACAATCTAACATACTGGAATAATGAAAATTATTATGGCTTTGGTCTAGGCGCCAGCGGATATGAAAAAAATATTAGATATGAAAACACTAGAAGTTTAAATAAATATTTGAAAGGAAATTATAGAAAAGAAAACCATAAATTAAATAAAAATGAAACTATTCAAAATGAATTTATGCTAGGTTTTAGAAAAGTAGAAGGTATAAATAAAAATACATTTAAAAATAAATATAATCTAGATTTAAATAATATTAAAGAAATACAAAATCTTAAAGAAAAAAATTTACTTTTAGAAAATGAAAATAATATATTTATAAATCCAAAATATCTTTATATTTCTAATGAAATACTAATTAACTTAATTGATTTAACTTTACTAGAACAATAGTTTGTGATATAGTGTAAATAGGTGATAATATGCAGGAAGATAAATTAAAAAAAGAAATATCTTATATTAAAAATGATAAGTACAAAGAAAATGCGAAAATATTAATTAGTTTACTTCCTGATTATTTTTTTAAAGTAGCCGCATCATCAACTGGAAAATATCATCCATCTTTTGCTTTAAAAGAAGGAGGACTGCTAAGACATACCAAAGCAGCTGTTAGAATAGCTTATGAATTATTAACAGATGATGCTATTGGTAATATATTTACTAGTGATGAAAAAGATTTAATGATAATAGCCTTAATCATGCATGATGGACTAAAACATGGGCTAAAAGAAGAAAAATACACCAAGTTTGAACACCCAATACTAATGGCCGATTTTATCAAAGAAAATAGCAATTTATTATCGCTAAACAAAAAAGAAATAGATTTTTTAATAGAGGTTATATCAAGTCATATGGGCCCTTGGAATACCAATAGTTATAGTAATGTAACTCTTCCAGTGCCAGAAAACAAATATCAAAAATTTGTTCACATGTGTGACTTTTTAGCCAGCCGAAAATTTTTGGATATCACATTTAAAAATGATGACATAGATAGTTAGGGGGAATGAAAAATGTCAAAATGGGATAGAGAGTATTTGAACTTATGCAAAAAAATACTAAATGAAGGAATAAAAAGTCCAAATAGAACAGGAATTGATACTTATAAAATTCCTGCTCACCATTTTCACTTAGATGTAGGAGAGGAGTTTCCAATACTTACAACTAAACAAACATATTCAAGACAAGCGTTCTTAGAAATGCTTTGGATTTATCAGCAAGCATCAAATGATGTTAGAGATTTGCAAAATGTAAATGTTCACATATGGGATGAATGGGAAATAGCCGAAGATGGTTACTGGTACGCTGATCAGTATAAAACTGATAAAGAAGGTAATCAAGTATTAGAGTTTTCTAAAAAATACTTTGGTAAAGATCTTGCCCATACTATTGGTACGGCTTATGGGTATGTTGTTAGAAAATATGATCTAGCAAACCGTGCCATTAAATTAATTAAAGAAGATCCATTTAATAGACGAAACGTCATAAGTTTATGGCAAGAAGCTGATTTAGAAACAGGTGTTTTAAAGCCATGTGTTTGGTCAAGTGAATGGGATGTGACAGATGGTAAACTTAATGCCTGGGTTCATCAAAGAAGTTGTGATGTACCTTTGGGCTTACCATTTAATGTAACACAATATTCCGCACTACTATATTTATTTGCCAAGGAAGCTGGCTTAGAACCTGGAACTTTAGATTGGTCAATCAAAGATGCACAAATATATGAAAATCAAGTTGAAGGCATTAAACAACAGCTAGAAAGGGAAAATCTAGAGGACCTTCCCGCACCAACTTTATGGATAAATCCTGACAAACACTTTGGTGAATATGATTTTTCAAAAGATTGTAAAGATATTAAAGTGTTAAATTATAAACATCACGGTCCTGTAAGATTTCCAATTGCTAAATAATGGCTATAAATATTATCGCAGCCATTGGCAAAAATAATGAACTTGGCAAAGACAATGACCTAATATGGAAAATAAAAGATGATTTAAAATTTTTTAAAGAAAAAACAATGGGTCATGACATAATTATGGGAAGAAAAACCTTTGAATCATTACCTAGACTTTTACAAGGAAGAAGACATATTGTTTTAACTAAACATCCAAAAATAATTCCTGACGTCATCGTATATGACAGTGTTGAAGAACTTGTGGATAGATACACCCAAAATGATGCTTACGTAATTGGTGGAGCTTCAGTTTATCAAGCCTTCTTAGAGTATGCTGAAAAAATGTATTTAACAGAAATAGAAGCTGAATGTCAAGAAGCAGATGTATATTTTCCAACCTTTGATGAAAAAGATTTCATTAAAACAGATTTGGAAGAAAAATATGATGACAAATTAAACATAAAATATAAACACGTTTTATATAAAAGGAGATAATTTATGACAGGGAAACTAATCGCTATAGAAGGAACTGATTGTTCTGGTAAAGAAACTCAAACCAATTTGTTAATAAAAAGGCTAAGGGAAGATGGATATCAAGTTCAAAATTTTAGCTTTCCAAATTATAATTCACCAACCGGCCGAATTATAGGGGGGCCATATTTAGGAAAAGAATATATTGGTGCCAGTTACTTTGAAGAAGGTGCTGTAAATGTTGACCCTAAAGTAGCCTCATTATATTATGCGGCTGACCGAAAATATAATATTGAAAAAATAAATTTCTTGCTTGAAAATGGCTATAACGTCATTTTAGATAGGTACATATATTCTAATATGGCTCACCAAGGTGGCAAAATTGAAAATCAAAAAGAACGCTTATTAATGTACGATTTTCTAGAAAAATTAGAATTCGACCTGTTAGAATTGCCAAAGCCAGATATAACATTATTTCTTCATATGCCTTTAGAAGCTGCAAAAGAATTAAAGAAAAATAGAGAAGAATCTCCTGACGGTCATGAGAAGGATGAAAATCATTTAAAAATGGCTGAAGATGCCTATCTAGAATTATCTGAAAGATACGGGTTTATAAGTATAGAATGTGCGAATGATAATAAACCAAAACAAATAGAAGAAATACATGAGGAAGTTTATGCTAAAGTATTAAAATTAATCAAAAGAGCCTATAAAAAATAGGCTCTTTTAATATGTTATCAGTACAGTAAAACATATATTATTTTGGTGATAACATGAAAATAATCGCGCATAGGGGAAACGATCAAATTAATAAAGAAAACAGTAAAGAAGCAATATTAAATAGTCTAAATAAAAAGTATATTGATGGTGTAGAGTTTGATATAAGAAAAACAAAAGATAACCAATTTATAATTAATCATGACCCATTTTACCACGAATACTTTATTAAAAATACAAATTCAAAAAAATTAAAAGAACTTGGTTTAAATACGTTAAATGAAATTTTAGCCAAAATAAAAAGTGATAAAATAATACTGATAGAAATTAAAGAAGATTCGCCAAACATCAAAAAAACAGCTAAATACTTGTATAGGGAAATAGAAAAAAGCAAAGCTAATATATATCTGTGTAGTTTCAATTATAGATTTATAAATCATTTTCATAAAAAATATAAGAAAATAAAATGTGGAGTAATTATTGGTCAAAATATAAATAGAAAACATATAAATAATAATCTTAATTTTAATTCCATAAGTTATAAGTACAAAGGAAAAATTCCCGATAAGGAAACATTTAGATGGACCATAAATAATCCTAAAAAAATAAAAGATAAAAATGAAAACATTATAACTGATAAAGCAAAAGAAATATATGAATACTTAAAATAACTTAATTTTTTCACAAATTATAACAGCATCTTTATCAATAAAATGAATAAAATCAGTGAGTTTTTTTACTTTTTTTCGGGGGAGTATTAAAATCACAAAAAAATAATTACCCATACTAAAAATAAAATGCTTATGATAAGACAAATTAAACAAAGAAGAATTTTTTGTTTTTATTATAAGTAAATTAGTTCCTAAAGCAATCTTTTCTTCCAAAAGACTACCAATATAAGATCCAGCAAACCCGCCCAAAGCAAAAGCAATAACCTTAAAAAAATCTTCCATAAAATTAATTAAAACACTACCCGAAAGAATTACCCAAATAATTGTACATGTAAATTGTAAAATAGCCCCAAACATCTTCTTGCCATTACTTACGACAATTAATCTTAAAGTAGCCAAAGAATCCTCTAAAATTTTAAAAAGAAAAATTCCTAAGTAAGTTAAAAAAACCATTTTTCCACCCCAAAATATTGTGTAAAAAAATGAAAAAAATATACATGATTTGCTTTATAAAATAAATTAATATATAATTATTTAGGGAGGAATAATATGATAATAGACTTAACTCCATTAAAATCAGGAATAAAAAATGAAATAATCATTGATGAAAATATTTCATTTGACGAAAAAATAAAAGAAACCGAATTACTAGATATAAAAAACACAAAAGTATCAGGTAAAATATATATGGATAGTTTAGATGAATATGTCATAAATTTAAAAATAAATGGAACAATGATTTTGCCTTGTTCTAGAACATTAAAACCAACAGAATACAAATTTACTTCTGAAATAGATGAAAATTTAGAAGAAATTACAGAAAATTTCAAAAAAAACCAAAAAACTATTGATATTTTACCAATAATATGGGAAAATATACTAATGGAAATTCCCATTAGAATTATTAATCCAAAGGCCGATGAAATAAAGTTAAAAGGCGATGGATGGGAACTTATAACTGATAGCGAAGAATAAAGGCCATATTGCCTAAGCTAAGTTAAAAGATAAATAATAGGAGGTGTTAAAATGGCTGTACCAGCTAGAAAAGTTAGTAAAACTAGTGGAAGAATGCGTCGTACACATTACAAAATAAACGCAAAAACTGTAACTACATGTCCAAAATGTGGCGAACCAGTAAAACCACATAGAGTTTGTAAAAAATGTGGAACCTATAAAGGAAAAGAAGTAATAAAACAAGAAACTGCTGAATAAGCAGTTTTTATATTAAAAAAAGAAATAAAATTATTTCTTTAATTTGTATAACGCATATTTTCATTAGAAATATTAAATATAAGCCCCATAGCTATCATATAACTAAGTAAACTTGAACCTCCATAAGATATAAAAGGTAAAGTTATACCAGTAATTGGCAGAACCCCAAAAGTCATTCCAATATTTTGAACTTGCTGATATATAAGCATACCGACAACTCCAGCAATAATATATTTATTAATTAACTTGTTAGTTTTTAAAGCTACAGTTATTAATTTTATATCGAAAAATGTCAATAAAGCTATAAGTAATGTCGAACCGATAAAACCAAAATGACTAGAGTATACCGCAAATATAAAATCTGTCTGTGCTTCAGGGAAATAAATAGGATTAGTATCAAAACCATGCCCATATAAACCGGCAGATCCAATAGAACTTAAACTATTTTCGAGTTGATAACCACTTTGATTAGACCAATCTAAAAGTCTGTCAACCCTTAAAAAGAAACTGGTTCCAAATATCTTTATAAAAAGCTCTTGGTTTAAAAAATAAACAATTAAAACACTACCGACAAATAAAAATAAAATGCCAAAAAGTAAAACAAACCAGCGGTACCTAATTCCTGATATAAAAAGCATTACCAAAGTGATTAGCAAATATATTAAGACAACCCCAGTATCTGGCTGCATAAATGTAAGGACACTTGGAATTAGAACAACAATCATAGTTTTAATTAAAAACATAAATTCTTCACGAACACTAGGATTAGGATATTCTTCGTTAAATTTTGAAATCATTGATGCATTAGTAATAATTAGAATAATCTTCATAAATTCAGAAGGCTGAATAGTTCCTATTCCTTTTATTTCGTACCAGCACCTAGCGTCATTTATCGAAATGCCAAAGAAAAACAATCCTATTAATGATAACAAGCCAAAGACATATAAAAATTTACTGACTCTATATAAATAAGTGTTTCCAATTGACATAATAATATAAATTAAAACAAAACCACCAATATACCAAATGATTTGATTCGTAACTAAGTGATTCATTGAACTAGGAAGTATACTCTTGGCTCCATGTAAAGTAATCACACTTATAATAAAAAACAAAAAAATTGGAATTAAGATAGATTTATCAAGTTTAAATTTAGAAATGCCCTTCATAATACCACCATTAAATATAATACACTAAAGAAAATAAATATACAAATAAAAATAAAAAAGTTTTAAAATTTTACCAATTTATAGTATAATGAAAGTAGGTGATGTAAATGACGTGGCAATATTTAATTATAATCGCAGTTTTAGTTTTAATCGCGCTTGCAATTTTAAAAGCAAAAAGCAAAGATTTTAAATTAGAGGCTAATAAATTAATTGAGTATTTAGGTGGTAGTGCCAACATCATAGATTATGAAGTAAATAATTCAAGATTTGTTGTAAACCTTCATAATGTTAGCTTAGTTAATAAAGAAGCTATTCAAAAAATGGGAGCTCAAGGAATTGTCGAAATAGATAACCAATTAAAAATTATTTTCGGACAAGATGCTAAACAACTAAAAAAGAATATTGATGATCTAAAATAATGTAGTGTTAAACTACATTATTTTATTATGTAAAAAAAGTTATAATTAAAGAGATTCATTGACTTTAACCCATAATTAATTTATAATTTAATTAAGATAGGAATGGTAGGATGGAAAAAACTAAATTAGTTGCTACAATGTGTAGTAATAGTAATGAAAGAAGACAAGTTGATGAATTTATCAAAAACGGAATAGATGTCATAAGAATAAACATGAGTTATTCAAGCAGGGAAGAATGTAAAAAAATCATGGAATTAGTTGAAGAAACTAACAAAAAATATGATACTCACGTAGCCATTATGATAGATTTAGAAGGCCCATGTATAAGAACCGGGGAATTTGTAGATGGCAAAGCCACTTTAAATACTGGGGATAAAATAAGAATATATATGAATAAAGTAAAAGGAAATATGACCGGCTTTTCCGTTAACTATCCGGAGCTTATAGATGATTTAAAATATAAAACAAGAATAAGATTGAGTAACGGTAATGTTGAACTAGAAGTACTAGAAAAAGGAATGGATTACGCGGTATGCGAAGTACTAAAAGGTGGAGCTGTCGCTAGTTATTCAAAAATGTACCTACCAGAAATAACCATAAACAAAAAAGGATTAAGCAATAAAGATTATCAAGATATTTTATTTGCTCACGAAAACAATGTCGACTTTATCGTCGCCTCAGCTATTTCTTCATCAGAAGATGTATTAGAAATAAATGATTTATTAATTGAACTAAGAAATGAACATATTTCACTACTTGCCAAAGTAGAAAACAAAAGAGCATATGATGATTTGGAAAATATAGTTTCCGTAGCCGATGGCATTGTCTTAGATAGAGGAGACATAGGAATTGAACTGCCAATTGAACAAATACCAGCAGTTCAAAAGAAAATCATTAATAAATGTTATGAATATGGAAAAATGTCCATTATAACAGCTGAATTTAGCAGCTTCTTAACAAAAAAAGTTGTTCCTAATAGATCTGAAGTATCAGATTTAGCAACCTTAGTTTCTGAAGCCGTAGATGGTATAATGCTTACCAGTGAAACAGCTATCGGCAGTCATCCAATTGAAACCGTAAAAACAGTAAAAAGAATTATTGAAGCATCAGAAGACAGTATAGATTACAGTTATTTCTTTAGAAGATCTTTAGATGATGAAACAGAAAGTGTAACCGCAACCGTCTGTTCAAGTGTTGTTTTAGGAGCTAATGAACTTGACTGTAAAGCCATTATTGTGGCAACAAATCAAGGAAAAACCGCTAAAATAATTAGCCAATTAAAACCACCATGTCCAATCATCGCTGCAGCTGAAACCGAAGATATTGTAAAAAGTATGCAACTTCATTTTGGTGTTTTACCAATTATAGCTAGAGGAAATAACCTAGAACAAATTACTGAAAATGCGATTAAGAAAATAACCAAAATATTAAATTTAAAAAAAGGTGACAAAATAATTGTTACAGGAGGTTTTCCATTTAGAAAAGTAAAATATACTAATTTTATGGAAATAATTGAAGTATAGAAGAATAAGGAGGAAAGATCATGTATAATTTAGGGGATTATTTAAAAATAGATATAAATAAAGCAAAAGCCAACGAAAAAAGTGTTATCAAAGGAGACAAATTTAGATTTACAGTATTAACTGAAAGACTAATAAGAATAGAATATAATGATAGAGGTAATTTTGTCGATAATCCTACTGAACGAGTACTATATCGTAATTTAGAAACCCCTAAATTTGATGTTATTGATAATTCCAATTTTGTAAGTATATCAACAAAGTATTTTAAATTAACTTACATAAAAGGAAAATCATTCATTGGGGGTAAAGCCAATCCAGCCAACAATTTAAAAGTTGAATTATTAAATACCAAAAATATCTGGTATTATGGCCATCCTGAAATTAGAAATTTTGGAATTCCTAATAGTAGTTTAGCGACCGGTGGGATTGAAGGAAAAGGCTTATATTCAGCTGATGGTATGGCTAGTATAGATGATTCAAACACACCTACATTAAATGAAGATGGAACCGTAACCCAAAATTATGAAGTTAGAATAGATACATATTTATTTATGTATAACAATGATTTTGAATTAGCCTTAAAAGATTACTATAAAATAACCGGCTATCCAGCTTTAGTTCCAAGATATGCCCTTGGAAACTGGTGGAGTAGTAATGAAGACTATGATGATTTAAAATTAAAAATGCTTGTGGATAATTTTGAAAAAGAAGAAGTGCCTCTTTCAATTCTAATATTAGATAAAGATTGGCACAAAAGAAAAAAACGCGGAAAAGAGCTTTTAAAAACTGGTTTTACATTCAATAAAGATTATTTTAAAAATCCTAAAGCCATGATCGATTATCTCCATAATAAGAAAATAAGATTAGGTTTAAGTTTAAACCCTTTAGAAGGAATAAACGAAGAAAACGATCACTATAATGAAGCTATCCAGCACATAAAACCAGATGGTGAAGGGAAAATACCTTATAATATTTTAGATCCTAAATTTGTTGATGTTTTTTTAAAAATATTTATCCATCCACTAGATAATTTAGGCGTTGACTTTTATTGGTTAGATAATATAGATAATAAGAATAATTTAACCATGCAAAAACATTATCAGTTTTATGACATGACAAGAGATTTTAAGAGAAGGCCTCTTTTGCTTTCTGAAGGAGAGGATTATGCTCCACATAGATATCCAGTACTATACTCTGGAAAAGCTGAAGTAAGCTGGGATACTTTAAGAAAGATTCCATTTTACACCAATAGAAGCTTTAATAATGGTGCGCCATTTTGGGCTCATGACATCGGGGGTTACTTCAAAGGAACTGAAGATAATGAGCTTTACATAAGATCCGTACAACTAGGCGTTTTTTCACCAATTTTAAAGTTTGGTGTCGATAAAGGAAAATATTATAAAAGAGAGCCATGGAAATGGGATATTAAAACAAGCACAATAGCCAAAGATTATTTAAGATTAAGACACAAATTAGTTCCATACATATATAGTGAAGCTTATAAATATCATAAATTTGGCGATCAATTAATAATTCCCCTTTATTATAAAAATAACGAATATTATGATGATGCTCTATACAGTAATGAATATTTCTTTGGAACAGAATTATTTATCGCCCCAATCATCACCCCAAAAGATGCAGTCATGAACCGCGTGGTTCATAAATTCTATCTTCCAGAAGGAACATGGTATGATTTTGTTACCGGGAAAAAATTTCCAGGAGGAAAAATATATACCAATTTCTTTAGAGATGAGGACTATCCAGTGTTTGTTAAATCTGGTTCAATAATTCCGCTTGCTCATCCAAAAACCATAAATGATATGACGCCACCGGAAGATATGGAAATAAATATTTTCCCAGGACAGAGTAATTCATATACATTGTTTGAAGATGATGGGGAAAGTGATTTATATAGAAAAGATTATTACATTTTAACCCAAATAGACTATACCTATGTTCCAAGTAACTATAGCGTAGTTATAAGAGCTACTGAAGGTAAAAGTGGTATAATTCCTGAAAAGCGAAATTATAAAATAGTATTTAGAAATACCAAGAGGACAGAAGAAGTAACTGCCCATAGTAATATGACAAGTCTTTCATTAAAAACATACGTTGATGGTCCAAACTTTGTAGTTGAAATAAAAGATGTTCCAACAGTTGGTCAATTAACTGTCACCTGTAAAGGAAAAGATATTGAAATAGACGCTGTTAGACTTATAAATGAAGATATTGAAAGAATTATTAGTGATCTTCAAATATCAACCCAAATGAAAGAAAAAATTGACAAGGTTTTATTTGGCGACTTACCAATAAAGAAAAAGCGAATTGAAATAAGAAAATTAAATAGAAGTGGCCTTGATAAAAAATTTGTTAAAATGTTCTTAAGATTGTTAGAATATATTGATGAAATTTAAAAAAATATGATATACTTATTTTAAGAGAGGAGAGGTAATATGATAATATTAGGAGTTATTATTGCCGTATTAGTAGTTATAGCTTCATTTATTGTTTCAAACTATAATGCATTAGTTCAAGCAAGAAACAAAGTAAGAGATCAATTTAGTCAAATTGATGTTCAATTAAAGAAAAGAGCAGATCTAATCCCAAATTTAGTTGAAACAGTTAAAGGCTATACAAAACATGAGGAAGGAACTTTAGAAAACGTTATTAAAGCTAGAAATACTTATTTAAGCGCAAATAGCGTTGATGCTAAAGTAGAAGCTAGCAGTGAAATGAGTAATGCAATTAGTAAATTGTTTGCTTTAGCTGAAAGTTATCCTGATTTAAAAGCTAATACTAATTTCTTAGATTTACAAAACCAACTTAAAGAAATCGAAGATAAAATCGGTTATGCTAGACAATTTTATAATGATGCTGTACTTATGTACAATAATAAAATTGAAATGTTCCCTAGCAGTATTATAGCTTCTTTATTCAATTTCAAAGGTGAAAAATTCTTTGAAGCTTCTGAAGAAGATAGACAAAATGTAGAAGTTAAATTTTAATGGGATTAATTTTAATCCCATTTTTTAATCGGAGGGAAAATATGAAAAAAATAGTTTTTACAATATTAATGTTTTTCTGCTTTATCGGGATAACTCACGCTAATACCATATCAAAAATAGACATGAATATTCATGTCGATAATAATGGAACAGCTAGTATTACAGAAACATGGGATGCCACAGTTACCGAAGGAACTGAGGGTTGGCACCCATATTACAATTTAGGAAGATCAGAAATAAGTGATTTAAAAGTAACAATGGATGGTACAGAATATACAACCGTTAGCTACTGGAATGTAAGTAATAGTTTTAGTGAAAAAAACCATAAAGCCGGAATATATGATGCTGGAAATGGAGAAATAGATTTATGTTTTGGCATAAGTAGCTATGGCCATCATATATATACATTACGTTATAAAATAAGTAATTTTGTATCAAGTACTACTGACGCTGATATAATTTATTGGAATTTATTCCCATATGATTTTAGTGCGGAACCCCAGAATGTAACAATAACCGTATATAGTGATTTTGCATACAAAGATGACTGGGATGTTTGGGGATATGGTAAATATGGTGCCCCATGTTATATTTATGATGGAAAAATCGAAATGACTTCAGACGGCCCTATAAATAAGAGTGAATATTTAACCCTTTTAGCGAAATTTCCAAAAGGCACTTTTAATACGACAAATGAACTAGATGGTAATTTTGACAAATACCTTAACATGGCTAATAAGGGCGCCACTAATTATGAGGGTAAAAAAGCCAGCCAAAATGGTTTAATACAAGCCCTAGCTGCAATAATTCCATTCATTTTCTCGATTATATACGCTGTAGTATGTATTGGAATTTTTGCTGCAACCGTAGCAGTTACCAACAAGAAAAAAGAGAAGCTTAAATTTGGAACAGTAGGAAATAAAGTTAAAAAAGATATAATGCCATTTAGAGAAATACCATGCAATAAAGACATATTCCGTGCATACTGGGTGGCTGACAGTTATAATTTAAACAAAAAGAAAGAAGATTTCCTAGGAGCGGTTATATTAAAATGGCTAAATAAAGGAAACATTAGAATTGAAAAGGTTACTAATAAAGGCCTATTTAAAGAAAAAACAGAAGATAATATTATTTTTGAAAATAAAAATAATTTAAATGAATTAGAAATTAAATTATATAATTACATGTTTGAAGCCAGTAAAGATGGCAAACTTGAATCAGGCGAATTTACAAAATGGTGCAGCAGTCATTACGGTACAATTTTAACTTGGTTTGACAGTGTTTTAGACCATGAATTAAATGAATTAGTAACTGAAGGTAAAGCAATTGCCGAAGAAGAAACAACCTTAAAAATATTTAAAACAACTAAATATAGTATCGACCCATCAATGATGGAAGAAGCTGAACAAATGGCCGGTCTAAAGAAATTTTTAAAAGAATTTACTTTAATCAAAGAAAGAGAGCCAATTGAAGTAAAACTTTGGAATGAATACTTAATGTATGCTTCAATATTTGGAATTGCTGATGAAGTTGCTAGTCAGTTCAAAAAATTATATCCTGAAGTTATCACCGACATGAATGAAATGGGATATAATTACAATGATGTTATTTTTATCCACAACATTACATCAAGCGGAATAAGAAGTGCAAGTACTGCTCAATCTAGAGCTCAGTCTTATAGCTCTGGTGGTGGTGGATTCTCATCTGGCGGCGGAGGCGGAGGTTCCTTCGGCGGCGGAGGTGGCGGCGGAGGCTTCCGTTAAAGCCTCTTTTTTTATTAAAAATCTTTCTAAAAAACAAAATTAATGATATACTATTAAAAGGAGGGGAAAAATGATAAATAAAATTATGCCCAAAGTTTTTACTTGGATGTGCTTAGGTTTATTAATAACATTTCTAACAGGATATTATGTATCCACTCATGAATTTACTGCAATGAAACTATTAGGAGGTTATAAATACTTAATACTGATTATTTTAGAAATTGTTCTTGTTATATTTCTATCAGTGCGAATTACCAAAATGAGTCCAACCACCGCTAGAATAACATTTCTATTATATTCAATATTAAATGGACTTACATTTTGCGGAGTATTCCTCGTATACAACATATCATCAGTAATTTACGTATTTTTAATAACCGCATTAATCTTTGGAATATTTGCTTTCCTAGGAGCGGTTACCAAAGTAGATTTGACCAAGATTGGTGTATATTTAGTGATGGGATTAATAGGTGTCATCATCTGTTCGGTTATAAATATATTTATAAATAGTGGAACATTTGATTTTATAATATCAATAATTTCTATAATCGTGTTTGTTTGTTTTACCGCATATGATGTTCAAAAAATCAGAAAGCTATCAAGTTCAAAAGCTATTGCTGAAGATAACCTGGCTATCTATGGAGCTTTAGAATTATATTTAGATTTTATTAATTTATTTATTGATTTGTTAAGAATATTTGGAAGAGGCAACAATTAAGCGTTGAAAAGGAGTAGTAATAATTAAAAGCTATTTAGAAAGAAAGTGGTTGATGAAAACTTTTTAGCTCATATTATGAACTTACCTTGGAGCTTCTTATATGATAAGTATAAGACGGGTAATTCCGTTAAAGATAAGAGATAATTAAAATATTATGAAATAAGGTGGTACCACGCTTAGTGCGTCCTTATAATCATAATGTTTTTTTATATAAAAGGAGGAAAACATGGAATATTTATATACTTTTATATTTTGTTTTATAGTAATTTACATAGTTTATTTTATAGTAATAGTTAATAGAAAAAAAGGCTTAGAAAGCTTAAAAAAAGGAAAACAAATAGAATATTTTAAAAAAGCTTACAACTTAAATTTTGCTAAAATAAATATTAAAAAATTTGCTAATTCACTCGCCTTAACTAACGCCTTTATAATGGCTTTTACTATTACAATAATTGAGATATTCGATAATTTAATTGTTAAATTACTCGTAGGCTTTGTTATTTTAATCCCCCTTATGCTCATCATGTATAAATTACTAAGTTTAAGATATAAGAAAGAAGGAAAATAAGATGTACGATTTTAAAAAAATAGAGAAAAAATGGCAACAATACTGGGATGAACACAAGACCTTTGAAGCTAAAAATGGCGATGATAAAAAAACATTTTATGATTTAGTGGAATTTCCTTACCCGTCAGGAGCCGGTTTACATGTTGGACATGTTAGAGGTTATACTGCCCAAGATGTAATCGCCCGCATTAAAAGGATGCAAGGATATAACGTGTTATATCCAATGGGATGGGATGCTTTTGGGGCCCCTGCAGAACAGTATGCGATAAAAAATCATATCCACCCTAAACAAGCTGTTAAAGAAAATATAAAAACATTTAAAGGACAAATGAAATCATTAGGATTCTCATTTGATTGGTCAAGAGAGTTTTCCACAACAGATCCAGAATATTATAAATGGACGCAGTGGCAATTCTTACAGTTCTATAAACATGGAATGGCTTATAAAGCAACTATTCCTGTAAACTGGTGTCCAAACTGTAAAACAGTATTATCTAATGAAGATGCTGCTGGTGGAGTATGTGAAAGATGTGGATCACAAGTTGAACAAAAAGAAAAATCACAGTGGATGCTTAAAATGAGTGACTACGCTGAAGATTTACTTAAAGGTTTAGATGACACTAATTTTGCTGATAGAGTAAAATTGGGTCAAATCAATTGGATTGGAAAATCAGTAGGTGTTGAAGTTGATATTGAAATAGTCGGTGGCGGAAAGTTTAGTATTTTCACAACCTGCATTGAAACAATTTACGGGATCACATTCTTCGTTATAGCCCCAGATGGTAAATTGATTAAAGAATTAATGCCAAGAGTAGAAAACAAAGAAGAAGTAGAAAAATATATTAAAGAAACATCATTAAAATCAAGCATGGATAGAACCGAATTAAATAAAGAAAAATCAGGATGTTTAGTTAAAGGAATCAAAGCTATTAATCCAGTTAATGGTAAAGAAGTTCCTGTATTTTTAGGAGACTTTGTCTTAGGTGATTATGGTACAGGAGCTGTCATGGCCGTTCCAAGTCATGATCAAAGAGATTTTGAGTATGCTCAAAAACACAATATTGAAATGATCGAAGTTATAAGCGGTGGTGACACTACAAACCAAGCATTTGAGAAAAAAGACTACTTAGGAAAAGAATGTAAATTAATAAATTCAGAAGAATTTACTGGTTTAACTGTTGAAGAAGCCAAAGAAGCGATAACTGAAAAATTAGAAAAAGAAGGTATTGCTAGAAGAGTTAATAATTATAAAATGCGCGACTGGATTTTTTCAAGACAAAGATTCTGGGGTGAACCAATCCCAATGGTTAATTGTGAAAAATGTGGATGGGTTCCTGTTCCAGAAGAAGAATTACCATTATTACTTCCTGACGTAGCTGAATATGAACCAACTGATACCGGGGAATCACCACTTGCTAAAATAGAATCATTTGTTAATTGTAAATGTCCTAAGTGTGGTAAAGATGCTAAAAGAGAAACAGATACAATGCCAAACTGGGCTGGGTCATCATGGTATTTCTTAAGATACATGGATCCGCATAATGATAAAGAATTTGCCAGTATGGAAGCTATGAAATATTGGAATAAAGTAGACTGGTATAATGGTGGGATGGAGCACACAGCAAGACATTTATTATATGCTAGATTCTGGGTACAATTTTTATACAATATTGGTCTTGTCCCAAATAAAGAAATGATATGGACCCGCGTTTCACATGGTATGATATTAGGACCAAATAATGAGAAAATGTCTAAGTCAAAAGGAAATGTTATTAACCCTGATGACATCGTAAATGAATATGGGGCAGATACTTTAAGAGTATATGAAATGTTCATCGGTGATTACAAAGAAGATGCACCATGGAATACTGATTCTTTAAAAGGCTGTGATAGATTCTTAAAAAGAGTTTGGAGAATTGGTGAAAAACTTAATGATAAAAAAGGATATACCGATCCTGTAATAGTAAATAAAACGATAAAAAAGGTCACTGAAGATAATTTATCTATGAAATATAATACAGCAATATCAGCTCTAATGATTATGCTAAATGAATATGAAAAATACGATTCTATTTCAAGAGATGATTATAAAGTATTATTAACGTTACTTAATCCAACTGCTCCACACATCACTGAAGAATTAAATGAAAAATATAAATTAGGTAGTCCAATATGTGAAAGTAATTGGCCAGAATACGATGAAGAAAAAATTGTTGATGACAGTATCACAATTGGCGTTCAGGTAAATGGCAAATTAAGAGGAACTATCGTTATCGCAAGCAACGCTTCTAAAGAAGATGTTTTAAAAACGGCAAAAGAAAATGAAAATGTTAAAAAATATCTTGAAAACTTAGAAATAGTTAAAGAGATCGTTGTGCCAAATAAAATTGTAAATTTTGTTGTAAAATAGATTAGTAAAAACTAATCTATTTTCTTGACGAATAAAACAAATTATGTTAAAGTTATTAGTAATTGATGAAGAAAAATAATAAGTAATTATTTAATAGGTAAAAAGAAAATTAGTGGTAGCTGAAAACTAATCAAAGTTAAATAATGAAATACATATTTTGAGTCAAACCGGTTTATGACCGTTATCCATAAAGGGCATAGAATACTATGAATTAGGGTGGTACCGCGGATATACTTCGTCCCTATATTTATAGTATTTTTATATTTAAGGAGGGAAATTATGGAAATAGGTAAATATATTGACCATACAAATTTAAAAATGGATGCTACTACAAAAGATATTACTAAACTATGTGAAGAAGCCATCGAAAATGGTTTTGAAACTGTATGTGTTCATCCATGTTATGTAACTTTAGCTAAAAAACTTTTAAAAGATACTAATATAGGAGTATGTACTGTAATTGGTTTTCCACTTGGCATGAATACTCCAAAAGTAAAATCATTCGAAGCTATTGATGCTGCCGAAAATGGTGCTGATGAAATTGATATGGTAATTAATGTTGGAGCTTTAAAAGATAAAGATTATGATTATGTAAAAAAAGAAATAGAATTAATAAGAGATGATATCGACGGCAAAACGCTAAAAGTAATTATTGAAACATCCTTACTCACCGAAAAAGAAATAATAAAAATGACTGAAATTTGTAATGAAACATTCGTACATTTCATTAAAACAAATACCGGTTTTGGTAGCCGCGGAGTATCACTAGAAGATGTAAAAACAATAAATAAACATAAAAATGATGTTTTAGAAATAAAAGCCAGTGGTGGTATAAAAACCTTTAAACAAATGAATGAATTAATAGAAGCTGGGGCAACTAGAATAGGTACAAGTAGTGGAGTAGAAATAGTTAAAAATATAAAGGAGGAAAAATAATGACATTATATGAAGAATTAAAATGGCGAGGATTAATTAAAGACGAAGCTGGAGATGATTTAAAAGACAAAATTGATAATGAAAAAATAACATTTTATTGGGGGACAGACCCTTCTGCTGATTCACTTCATATAGGACATTACTCTTCATTATTAACTGCTAAAAGAATGGCTATAGCTGGTCACCACCCAATTTTATTAATAGGTGGGGCAACTGGTATGATAGGAGATCCTAGACCAACTGCTGAACGAGATATAAAACCAAAAGAAGAAATAGTAGAAAATGCCAAAAAACTAACTAATCAAGTAAAAGAAATATTTGAAGGAAATGTCGAAGTAGTTAATAATTATGACTGGACAAAAGATATAACTATATTAGACTTCTTAAGAGATATTGGAAAATACATTAATGTAAATTATATGATTAATAAAGACATCATTAAAAGAAGATTAGATACAGGAATTACCTTTGCTGAATTTACATACACCTTACTTCAAGGTTATGATTTTCTGCACCTATTCGAAACAAAAAACTGCATAATGCAAGTAGAAGGATCAGATCAGTGGGGTAATATTACAACCGGAATAGAGTTAATTAATAAAAAGTTAAATAAAACAGCTTATGCCTTTACAATGCCTTTAATGTTAGATGCAAACGGCAACAAATTTGGTAAATCTGAAGGGAATGCCTTATGGCTTGATAAAACAAAAACATCTAGTTATGAATTATATCAATATCTTTTAAATTCATCAGATGAAAAAGTAGAGGAATATTTAAAAGTATATACATTTTTAAATAAAGAAGAAATAGAAGATATAATGCAAAAACATAAAGAAAAACCTGAAGAAAGACTTGCCCAAAAAACTTTGGCTAAAGAATTCATTAAAGATTTAAGAGGACAGGATGAAGTAGAAAAAGCTATCCAAATAAGTGAAGCTTTATTTCAAGGAAAAGTAAAAGGTTTAACTAAAGAAGAAATAGAAATAGCTTTTAAAAATGTTCCAACATTTGAAACAGAAGATAATATAGATATTATAAATATGTTAGTAAATGCGGGCATTGCTTCAAGCAAAAGAGAGGCTAGAGAATTTGTGAATGCCGGAAGTATTACTATTAATGAAGAAAAAATAACCGATGAAAACTGCACCATAAATAAAGAAAAAGCTATTGATAATGAAATATTAGTAGTTAGACGTGGTAAGAAAAAATACTTTATAGGAAAAATAGGTTAAAACCTATTTTTTTGTGTAAACAAAAATAAAAATAAATATAATCTCAATTGAAAACATTAACTTCTTAATATATAATAAAATATAGAGGGATAATATGAAAAAAGATTATTTAAGTTTAATTATAACACTAGGCAGTATTTATTTGATTTTTGGTATAGCTATATTCTTCAACTTAATACCTATATATAATGTGCAAAGAAATCTTTATATGATTGCAATAATAACGATAACAATTATCTTTTGCTTTTTTCACTATATTAAATTAAGAAAAGAAAAAGATGAATTAGAAATAAACAGTAATAATTACCTTGTTCCATCAGAAGTAGAAAACTATAGAGACATTCCTTTTAACGAAGATATAATTATGGCTTATTATATTGGTGTGAAGGAAAATATAATGAAATTGGATTATATCTTAGGCGTTTTTTTATTAAAATGGATCAATGAAAAAAGAATAACTATTGTTCATGAAAATAATAGTTCCGAATCCTATATTGATTTAACCAATATAGGAGAATTTGACAATAGAATTGAAGAAGAATTAAAAAATATATTTATTAAAATTGCTCCAAACAAAGAATTGAATTTTAAAAAGTTTAAAAAATGGTTAGAAGAAAACTATAGAGTAATTGATATATGGACAACCTTGCTGATGGAAGAATCTAAAAGAAGATTAATAGATAATAGATATATTATAGTTGGAGAAAAATATGAATTTACTTCTAAATTGGCCGAAGAAGTAATAAAGTTAAAAGGATTAAAGCAATATTTAGATAACATGACTGAAATTGAGGAAAAAGGAATAAAAGATACTCATTTATTAGAAAATTATTTAATATTTGCTATGAGCTTTGGCTTAGCTGATAAAATAGAAAAACAATTAGGTAAATTTGTTCACGAAAAATTACCAGCATTTGCTCGTAATAGTTTTGTAGAATATTTATTTGAAATATCTGTAACAGGAATTATAATGGGGGCCATTGATAATAAAAAAATTGGGAACTAATCCCAATTTTTTATCTGTTGTAATATTCAATAATTAATGCTTCATCGATATCCGCATTAAGTTCACTACGTTCAGGCATTCTAACATAAGTTGCTTCCATTTTCTTATCATCATAAGTGATATATTCAACTCTTTTTTGTAAACCTTCTAAAGCGGCTTTAACAACTTTAAGTTCTTTATCATTTTCTGGTAAGCTTATAACATCACCAGGTTTAACTTGATAAGATGGAATATTAACTTTTTTACCATTAACAGTGATATGTCCATGGTTAACTAATTGTCTTGCACCTCTTCTTGTAGCAGCAAAACCAATTCTATAAACTAAATTATCTAAACGACTTTCTAATAGTTTAAGTAAGTTTTCACCATTGACACCCTTCATTTTTACAGCCTTCTCAAATGCTCTATGCATTTGTTTTTCATTTATACCATACATAAATCTAACTTTTTGTTTTTCTTGTAATTGGATTCCATAGTTAGAAAGTTTCTTTCTTCTGTCTTGACCGTGGTCACCAGGGGCATAAGGTCTTTTCGCAAGTTCTTTACCATTTTCTAAAACAGAAAAACCAAAACGTCTAGATTTTTTATAAGTAGGTCCAGTATATCGTGCCATATTCTATCCTCCTTTCACACGTGGAAAGGTTATTTTAATAAATTATAGGGTGGACTAAATCAATATTAGATCTAGCAGCGATAGCTCTAATAACCCCTGTAGGGAATAACCACATTATAATTATCAAAATAACGCTGCTTCAAACACGTCTTAATAATTATATTATGTTTGCCCTTTAAAGTCAATACTTTTTTAAAAAAACAGCTCACTTAAATATATATAAATATATACTAAAAAATAACAACCAATTAAAACTTTAACAAAATTTTACAAAAATAGACAAAAATATGTTATTATTATAATAGGTGATTAATATGGATAACATAATGATCATAGTTGGAATTGTATTAGCTTCAGCTTTAATATCCATAATTTTGGTTCTGCACTTAATGCGAAAAAGCAAAAGAAACAAATATAAAAAGCTGATAGATAATTTAGATTATCAAAAAAATGAATTAGATACCTCACCAGTAGGTCCCGAACTTGCTAAACTCCAAAACTATGTAAATAATGAAAAACTAGAAGTCATGTATAACAATTGGAAAGACCGACTAGATGACATCAAAGAAATAAAAATTCCTAAAATAACAGACATGCTTATCGAAGCCGAATATCTCCTTTCTAAAAAAGATTATAAAAGTACAATGTATAAAATAGCTAAATTAGAAATGGAAATATATAAGGTAAGGACAACTTCAGAATTTTTGTTAGAAGAAATAAAAGAAGTAACTAATAGTGAGGAACGTAATAGAGGTAGTATTACTAAACAAAAAGCTCATTACCGCGAACTATATTTAAAATTTAAAGAAACCGAAGCTGAGTATGGTGAATATAGTGAAGCTGTTGAAGATGAATTTAAAACTATTGCTAAAAGATTTGAAGACTTTGAAACTTTAATGGAAAGAAAAGAATTAACTGAAGTTCCAGCTGTCTTGAAAATCATCAATGAACTTTTAAATCACATTGAAGTTGTAATTGAAGAACTACCATCAATAGTATTAATTGGTCAAAGCGTTTTACCTAAAAAAATAGAACAAATATCAAAAATATATAATAAAATGAATGAAGAAGGTTATCCATTAGATTATCTAAATATTGAATATAATATAAATGAAGCCAAAAAGAAAATCGCTGATATATTAGATAGAGCTAAAGTTTTAAATTTAGAAGATAGCTTATTTGAACTAAAAGTACTAACAGAATATTTTGAAAAATTATTTACCGACTTTGAAAAAGAAAAAGTTATAAAAGTAGATTACGAAGATGCGAATAGTACATTAAAAAATAAACTTAATAAAATTAATAAATTAGTTGAGGACATATTTAATCAGCTAGATTATTTAAAAAAAATGTATAATTTATCAGAAGATGATGTTAATAATTTTAATGAAGTAAGAAAAGAAGTAGAAGAATTAAATAACGATTATAAAACATTATTAAGTCATACAAAAACCCAAAATTTTGCCTATTCCAAACTAACTGATAGTATTGATGAACTTTTTGTAAGACTTTCTAAAACTGAAAGCAAACTAGATAATTCGCTTAATGTTTTGGGAAATATGCATGATGATGAAATGCGCGCTAGACAACAACTAACAGAGGTAAGAGATCTTTTAAAAGAAGCTCAAACGCAAATTAAAAAGTATAATCTACCTGTTATTCCTAATAAATATTATGTCGAATTAAAAGAAGCCAAAGATGCTATGGGTGAAATTGTAAAGGAATTAGAAAAGAAACCTATAACCATCGAAACTTTAAATACCAGAGTAGATACCGCTAGAGATTTAGCTTTAAAATTATCTGGAAAAACTAAAGAGATGATGCAAATGGCGAAGTTTGCGGAAATGGCCATTGTTTATGGTAATAGATATCGTTCAAAAGAAAAAGATTTAGATCGAAATTTAAATTATTCAGAAAGTCTTTTCTACAAAGGTGAATATAAAAAGTCACTAGAACTTACCATTAACTCCTTAAACAAAATTGAACCAGGTATATATGAAAAATTATTAGAGTTATCTGAAAAAAAATAAAGCATATGGTAAATCTGAAGTTGTCAACGAAAAGTAGACAGTAAAAAGATATTATTTAAAACCTAGTT
>CAZKKR010000005.1:0-39347 GCA_964553605.1 uncultured Muribaculaceae bacterium
TCACGTCACGAGCTTGCGTTGAGGGGTTACAGGAAAGATAAATGAGAGTGCAGTTATTTTCACTTTATCTTTAATGTTTTTTGATGTTATGTAGGCTAGTAAATAATTTTTATTTGGTATTTTGTTTCCGTCAATTTTAATTATTTCGTCTTTAATTTTTAAATCTGTTTTAGCTTCTTTATCAATGTACGTTACATATATTTTTTCTTTTTTTATTTCATAATTTATATTTGAATTTTTATAGGCAACTAATTCTGCGGTTTTATTTGCTTCATTTAACAACATCTTATTTCTGTAGTCTAGGTCTTTTACTGTCTCGCCATCAGAAATTACATCTTTTTCTTTTTCTAAATCCCAGTCTTTAGAGATAAATGACCAGATGTATGTTGGTATAGTTGCATGCATTTCAGTTACATAGGCCATATTTAAAGATCCTTTTAGTTTAAAATTTTCATTTGTTGTTATTTTTTTACTTGTATCTATTAATCCACCAGGAGCGGATATAAAATATGGTAAATGATAAGTTAAAACGATGAAAATAAGACAATATATTAAAATTGTTTTATAGTCTTCTTTAATAATTTGTTTTGTTTTTTCATATATTTTATTAATCATAGTTAGTCCTTTCTAGATAATTATATTATTTTTTAGGTGAATTTATGAAGAAACTTCAAAGTATTTTTATAATGTTTATATTAATTATTTTCGGTTATTTAATTTTGAAAAATGCCTATGGTGTTTTGAATTCTGTAAGGTATTCACTGCTTATTTTTAAAGAAAATGTTTTTCCATCTTTATTTCCGTTTTTAATTTTATCAAATTTTTTAATTAATTATGGCTTTGTTGAATTTATGGGTAATTTTTTTAGAGGGATTATGTACAAACTTTTTAAAATAAGCGGTGAATGTTCTTTTATTTTCTTTATGAGTATTATATCAGGAAATCCTATAAGTGCCAAGTACACCAGGGAGTTATATTTAACTTCTAAGATAAATAAACATGAGGCAATTAAAATACTTTGTATATCTTCTTTTTCTTCACCTCTTTTTGTAATTGGAACTATCTCTTCTTTTTTAAATAAGAAAATAGCTATTTTTATTCTTCTTTCTCATTATTTAAGCAACTTTATTTTGGGAATATTATTACGTTTTTATCATCCGAGCGATTATTCAAAAAGTAATTTAAGAAAAGCAATTAATGAAATGCATAGAAAAAGAATTAGTAGTGATAACTTTGGTTTAGTTTTTACTAATTCTATTACTGATAGTATAAATACTTTACTTTTAATCCTTGGGGTTATTACAGTATGTTTAATATTTACAGCTATAATTAATAATTATATTTTTAATCCTACATTAAAATGTCTTATTGATGGTTTAACCGAACTAACTCAGGGTTTAAAATACGTTAGTTTGGAAAACTTTTCTTTTAGAATTAAAAGTTCTTTAAGCGCATTATTTATTTCTTTTGGGGGGTTAAGTATTCATATTCAAATAATGAGCATATTATCTGATACAGATATTAAATATTTACCTTTTTTATTTTCACGCATTTTTTGTGCGGTTTGTTCATTTACTATAGTTAATTTATTTTATAGTTATTTTGTATAATCACAGTAGTAAAATACTGCCTGATATGTGTAATCTTTTGATAAGTTTGGATGTTTTAATGTTAAATTCATTTTTAAAAAACAATCTTGCGTCTCAGGGGTACATTCTTGTGATAAACTGCCTGCAGTTATAGTAACACTTTCTGGAAGAGTGAATGTTTGTGATCCTACTGTAATTGGGTTAGTTCCTGTAGGTATTATTATATTGTTTGCTCCATTTACTACACATGAATTACTTGAAGAACAAATGACTGTTGTGCCTCTTGGGGCAATAACCCTTTTTACATTTTTAGATATTACAGCTAACTTTTGCTGGATACTTGTTTTTACGGCAGTTTCAACATATATGTCTTTTATATCAATTAGTACCTCGAAAAGAAAAACAGTGATGACCATTGTAAGGGCGAAAGAGGTTATTAATTCTACTACAGTAAATCCTTTTTTGTTCATATATTTCTCCTTTCGTTTTAATTTGTAGGGTATTTGGCTTTTAAATAATTATGAATTGCAGTAATTTCTGCTGCTGAAATAGCCCTTTTATATATCATCGCTTCACGCAAACTCATTTTAGCATAGCTTGATGTACTGTAGCTTGATGTACTACTATTTGGGTTAGCTCCTATTAATATTGGCATTGATGTTTTTGTTAAATCTGTTGCTGCAACACCAGATCCTATTTTTTGACCATCTAAGTATACATTAACTGTTGAACCGTTAAATACACCAACAATATAATAGTATTTACCGGCTTGTATTGTCCCTGTTTTTGCAATTTTATAGCCAGAAGCATAGACGGCATATTGGAATTGATTGTCATTATTTTTTTCAATTCCACATCCAGCATTTTCCCAGTTACCTATTAGAGCTTGGAAACCGCTTATGTTATTTATTTTTGCATATAAAATTATGGTTTGTTTTTTGGTAAAGTCATAGTTTGGACTACTTGCAATTTCAACATAATCGTTTGCTCCATCGAATATTAAATCTTCGCCATTAAATCCGCTTGATGTGTTGTTATTAAAATTTTTGAGTGTTCCATTTCCTAGAACGCCTGTTTTTGCTGGGGCTTTATTTTTTAAAACTGCCTGAGTATTAACGGCATTTTTACTAACTCCCCAGAAAATTAGACTATCTGTAGGAACAGCTGAATCATCTTTTTCTTCTATTTTAGTAAAGTACCCTTTGCTTGTTCCATCTATTCTCGCATATTCTTTATTTATTTTATTACTGTCAAATGTTGTTCCATTACCACCTACTATTTTAGTATTTTTATAAAACATGGAACCGCTTAACGTTACATTTGTTGTTACAAAACTAGAATTAGCGTATATTTTTTTAAGTTCTGTACACTCTTGAAACATACCTTGCATGTTTGTTACTTTTGAAGTATCCCAATTTGATATGTTAATACTTACAACTTTATTGCAACCATTAAACATATGAAACATGTTTTGAACATTTGATGTATTAAAGTTACTTAAATCTAAATTTTTGATTGGTTGCCCTGAAAACATATCGCCAAGTGTTGTTACGTTTTCTGTATTAAAGTTTTCTAAGCCTTTTATTTCAGTTATGGTTCTACTTCCCCAATCACCACTAGAACCAATATTTGTATCCCAAGCAGAAAACATTCCATACATGCTTGTCACATTTTTTGTATCAAAACTGCTTACATCAATACTTGTTATGGCATTTCCACCTGCAAACATACGCTTCATATTTACAGCATTACTTGTATCAAAATTGTTGTTAAAAGCTATTTCATTTAAAATTGGAAAATATTCAAACAAATTGGAAGAGTCGGCGTTTGCGGTTACCCCCCCTTTTCCACCGATGTGTAAGTGAAAATGGGGAGAATATTGGTTTTCTCTTGTTACCCAGGCTATTACTGGCTCATTTGGATTAGCAGAAACATCCCAATAAGCTGCGGCGTTTTGAAGTGAAATTTTATTTTCAAAAAATACTTTTGTTATGTTCTTTCTATAATTTTCCGCATGAAAGTCTGTGTTTTCGTTTTCTCCCCAGCTTTTAATTATTGGTTTGCGGTTTTTAATATTGGTGTTTAATACAACTGTTGCAAAATTTCCGTTTTTATATTTACCGATTAGTCTTCCCATACCTTCGACCATTTGAGTGTCTATTTTTCTGACAAATGTTCTTAAATCCTCAGCTGCTTGATCATTATTTAATGCTCCTCTTATAGTTTCTATATTAGAATCTGTATATATTATATATTCTAAGGCTCCAGCTTCAGCTATTCTATGACAAGTACCACTGCATAATGGATTTGTTTCGTTGTCTTTGTAAATATAGATGTATTTATTACTTTCATTTATTTGTCCTTTTAAGTTATCTAAGACGTCTGGGTTATTCTTATAGTAATCACTTACTGACCCTAGGCTGTATATGTCTTCTATACTATTATAGGTATATGTTCTTTTATTACTGATCATAATACTTCTAAACTGAATGAATAAAAAAATTAGAACTGTTAAAACAAATGTTGATACTATTAGTGATTCAGCAAGTAAAAATCCCTTATTATTCATTTTTGTCATATTTTTTCTCCTTTTTCAATTGTTTTTATCTTAAATATATTATATAATATATTTAGAATAAAATCTAGTGCTAAGTTTTAAGGGGTTGATATAATGATTAGAACTTTTGATTTTCAAAGAGTACCAATTGTCGATATATTAAATGAAATACTTGTCGATTCAGCTAAAAGAGGTGCGAGTGATATTCACTTTGATCCGCAGGCTGAAAGATTACTTATTAGAATTAGGGTTGATGGAATTTTACATGATTATGCTGAAGTTCCTAATGATGTTAAAAATTACTTAGTAACCCGTATTAAGACAGTTGCTAGAATGAATATCACAGAATCTAGATTACCTCAAGATGGTGCTATTAAAGCAACTTTGCAAGGTATTGATTTGGATTTGCGTGTTTCTTCACTGCCAATTAGTAATGGTGAGAAAATTGTTATCCGTATTTTGGATTATTCTATGAGTATGTCTGGATTGGGTGAACTTGGTTTTAGTCCGGAAAACTATAAAAAAATACTTGAAATGATTAGCGTTCCTAATGGAATTATTTTAGTTACTGGGGCAACCGGTAGTGGTAAATCAACGACAGTTTATTCTATTCTTCAGTATTTAAATACTCCAGAGACTAATATTATTACTGTTGAGGACCCTATTGAAATGGATATTGCTGGTATTAATCAGGTTCAAACTAATAGTAAAATTGGTCTTACATTTGCGACAGCTTTGAGATCTATTTTGAGACAAGACCCAAATATAATTATGATCGGTGAAATTCGTGATACTGAAACTGCTAAAATTGCGGTTCGTGCTTCTATTACCGGACATTTAGTTTTATCTACTTTGCATACTAATACTTCATTAAACACAATCGAGCGTTTAATTGATATGGATGTTCAAAAATATTTACTTTCTGATGCTTTGGAAGGTGTTGTTTCACAAAAGCTTGCTCGTAAGTTATGTGATAAATGTAAAACAAAAAGAAAAACGACAAATTATGAAAAAGAAATATTTAAAACTGTACTTGGCATTGAAATGGATGAAATATATGATGCTGAAGGGTGCGATCAGTGTAATGATGGATATCGCGGACGTCTTCCTATTCACGAAGTACTTAAAATTAATCAGCAAATCCGTGATGCTTTAAGTGATGATGTTCCTAAAGATGAGCTTAGAGATTTGGTTTATGGAAAATCTGATGTTATAACAATGCTTCAAGATGGTCTTCAAAAAGTTGCTGAAGGTCAAACTAGTTTTGAAGAAATATTAAAACTTATTGAACTTGAAGATGATGATCAAATTAGTGGTAAAAGTGCTTTAAAAGAAGCAATTAGTGAAACTAAAGCGGTAATGGCTGCTAGGGAAAATGCCATGGCAAATAAAGAAAAAGCTACTACCCAAGCTCCTATCCAAAATCAAGAGGTTCAGCCTCAGCCTACTGCGCAAGTTCAAACAAATATAGGAGCGCAACCTAATAATTCAAATCAACAGGTAGTTCAAGCTCCTATAGCTCCGCAAGCTAATCTACAACAAAATGTGACACAATAAAACTAAGATTTTAAATCTTAGTTTTTAAATTCTCTAATTTTTTTCGTTACTACTTCTTTAAATTTGCCTTTGGCTACAGTACTTATTTGTGTCTTCCCGTTTGGTTTTAATTTACCAATTGAGGCTTTTAAGCTAATTGATGTATTTCCTTTTTTGTCAATTAAATCTATGTATACATTTTCTATTTCACTTTCTGTCTCACCAGTATTAGTTACTGTAGCAGTAAAAGTTGTATATCCTTTATCAGTTATTAATGAAATATTATCAAATTTTAAATTTTCATAGGTTTCGTCTTTTATGATACCGCTTTCTGTATGAGCAAATGTATTATAGTTTTTCTTAACTGGTATTATTTTTTTGTTTTTAGCACACCATAGTGGAACAACTACTAAGATTAGCGCTAAAACAGCAGCAATAATTTTTACATTTTGACCTTCTAGTAATTTATTTATTTTTTTCATAATTCCCCTACTTTCTTATATTTATTATAAAATATTTTTTTTATTCTTTCAAGGTATATATGAAAAATATTTTACTATAGGTATTTTTTTAATTCTTCGATATATCTTTCACCAAACTTTCTAAATCTTTTGGCTATGTCTAATATATCTTTATCAATATATTTTTCAAAATTTGTTATTCTCTTATCTATTTCAATGTTACCCATTGTAAGTCCTTGGATTAGCATGTCAGCCATACTCGGGTCACTGTTATCTATCATAACTTCTTTTTTTATGCTCATTTTACTCATAATATCTGCCATTATACCAGCAGTTTTAGGTTCTTTTTTATTTTTTTTAAGTAATTTAGCACTTTCTTTTTCAAATGATTCATATTCTTTGTTAATATTTTCTAGTATTTTTCTTATTTTATTATCTTTATCTTTTAATGCGGTTAAAAGGTCTTCGGCACTACTATGACCCATATTACTTGCTTTGTGAATATATTCAAGCATTTCTATATTTTCATTCATTTTATCTTCCTTTCTAGTTATAGTATGCTTGAAAAACAATTTTATATACGAAAAAAACTAGATAAATATCTAGTTTATACGCATGTGTAGCCACCATCTATTGGTAAAATTACGCCAGTTACATAAGAGGCTTCATCAGAGGCTAAGAAAATAGCTCCAGCATTTAATTCGCCATTATGTCCATATCTACCCATTGGCACTGTTTGTTTCATATACGCGGTAAACTCTTCGGTATTTAATACAGCACTTGTAAGTTCTGTTTCAAAGTATCCTGGGCAGATAGCGTTACATGTTATATTATATTTTGCAAGTTCTGCAGCAACTGCTCTTGTAAAATTAACAACGCCACCTTTTGATGAATGATAGGCAATTGTTCCCATGGCGGTATTTCCGACTAACCCATACATTGAAGCGATGTTTATAATTCTTCCGTAGTTATTCTTTTTCATGATATTGCCAAAAGCTCTTGTCATTTTAAATACTGATGTTTGATCAGTAGCGATTGTGAAATCCCATTCATCATCAGTCATTGATAAAACTCCAGCATCTTTTGAAGAACCGGCACAATTTACTAAAATATCTACTTTTCCATATTCTTTTTCAACTAGTTCAGCAGCTTTATTAATGTCTTCGGTACTTGTTACATCACATTTGATTGGCAAGACTTTTACTCCTAATTTTTCTAGTTCTAATTTGCTTTCTTCTAATCTTTCAACTCTTCTGGCGAGGATTGCTAGATCAGCTCCTTGTTTGGCAAAAGCTTCAGCCATTTGTTTTCCAAGTCCTGAGCTTGCTCCTGTAATTACAGCCACTCTTCCTTTTAAATTAAACATTTTATACCTTCTTTCCATTTAAATATTCTATTATGCCGTAGGCCGCATTTCTACCAGCACGTGCTGCCCAAGCAACAGTTCCAATATTGCCGGCCACATCACCACCAGCAAATACTTTTTTCTTTGAAGTGTGTCCTTTTTTATCTATTTTAATGCGTCCTTTTACGGTAGTTTCTAAATTTAAATTACTTACTGTTTTACTGTTTGCATGTGAGCCTATTGCTCTTATGACATAATCACATTCAATTTTATGTTTGCTTCCTTTTACATTTACTAATATTTCTTTATCATCTATTTTCTTATAATCGGTTTTAATAAGTTCAGCACTAGTTACTTTCCTCTTGCCATTTATTTTTATGATATTAGTTTTAAATAAAAACTTTACTCCATCTTTTTTGGCAGCAGTTACCTCATCTATATCAGCAGTTAAGGCACTTTCTTCTTTACGGTAAACTACTATTACTTTTTTAGCACCATTTCTCTTAACTGTTCGGGCTACATCCATTGAAACATTGCCACCGCCTAAAATAATTACAGTTTTGTCTTTTAATTCGATATCTTTTTTATTTTCTAAATATTCATTAGCTCCAAAAACACCTTTTAATTTTTCACCAGTTATTTTCATTTTATTTGATATGTTTGCACCTATCCCAATAAATACGGCATCATATTTGCGGGTTAATTCATTTAAGGTTACTGTTTTACCTAGAATTTCATTATATCTAACTTCGATTCCTAAATCTATAATTCTTTGTAATGTTTTATCTGTTATTTCTTTTGGTAATCTAAATTCTGGTATGCCGTGGGCTAGTAAGCCCCCTAGGTAATTATGTTTTTCATATATTGTTACATTAATTCCATTTTTCTTTAAAAAGGCTGCACAAGTAAGGCCAGCAGGACCTCCGCCTACTACCGCAACGTTATATTTAAATTCTGTTTTGCTTCTTATTTTCCAGTTATTTTTAATTGCTAGATCACCGATAAATGCTTCTAGGCTTCCGATTTTAACTGGAGCTTTTTTTATCTCTTTATGGCATGATCCTTGACACTGTTTTTCATGTGGGCAGATTCTCCCACATACGCTTTCTAAAACGGTTGTTTTTGAAAGTATATTATAAGCTTCTTTATAATTATTTTCTTTAATTGATTTTATAAATCCTTTTATGTCATTATCGAGAGGGCAGCCAACTGTGCATGATGTTTTTTGACATTCTAAACATTTATTTGCTTTATTTATTATGCTTTTCATATTACCCTCCTTTATTCCTATAACTAATTATACTACAAATTTACTTTTTTGAAAACAAAAACCCAAACTATAAAGTTTGGGTTAATTATATTTTGGTAGCCTGTACGGGATTTGAACCCGTGAGTGCCGCCTTGAGAGGGCGGTGTGTTGAACCCCTTCACCAACAGGCCATTTATGTATTAACATTTTAACATATTTAAAACATTAATACAATAATTTTATTCCCATAAATTATTTGGATATATTCCATTTGGATTTTCTTCGGTGATTGTTAGTTTTTTTATTTCTTCTTTTACATTTTCTGTATCTTCTTTATATGTAATTCCTAACCACTTAGATGTGGTTTTAATGACTTTTATTCTTATTTTTTTATTTTTAATCATTTCGTCTAAAACATCCGGAAGTAAAAATTCACATGTTTCCAAATTGTCCTTATTTGTTTCAATAAATGCTGCCATCTCTTTTTCAAGTTCTTCAAATATTAGTGGTGTTAAACCAAACATAAGCATTGAAACGGGATGATCTTTTTTTACGTCGTAAGCTTCATCCCCATTTAATGGTTCACAGTGAATTAGATTTCCTTTTTTATTTACTTTACTTTCAATTACGGAAGTTAAATAGCCGTTTTCTTCCATGCATACGCCTCGTTTAACTTCACCTTTATCTGAAAGCGTTTCGCCTATATTATAACCTATTACGCAAAAGTCAGTATTATTTTTAAGAAAATCTGCAGCTTTTTTAAAGGCATCATAGCCGAAAAAGTCATCGGCTGATATTATGGCAAAATTTTCATTCACTTTATCTTTTGCACATAAAATTGCATGTCCTGTTCCGTATGGTTTAGTTCTATCTTTTGGATAATTATAATTTTTAGGTAAATTATCGGTATTTTGAAAAGCATATTCTACCTTGATATGAGGTTCTATTCTTTTTCCTATTGTATCTTTAAATATTTGATAATTTTCTTCTTTAATTATGAATACGATTTTGGTAAAACCCGCTTTTATAGCATCATATACGGAATAATCGATAATAAATTCACCATTAGGTCCCATTGGTTCAATTTGTTTTAAACCGCCAAATCTACTTCCCATGCCGGCGGCTAATATTACTAAAGTTATATCTTTATTCATATTTTTACCTATTTTATTAAGTTATATGTATCTCTAGCAATCATTAATTCTTCGTCGGTAGCAATTACATAAACATCAATTTTAGAATTTTCACTACTTATTTTAAATAGTGAGCCTCTTTTATTATTAGCTTCAGGATCTATTTCAACTCCTAAGCATTCTAATCTATTACATACATCTTCTCTTGTAAGTGGTCCATTTTCACCAATTCCAGCCGTAAATACTATAACATCAGTACCTCCAAGTAATACGTGATACTGAGCAATATAGTCAACTATTCTTCTTGAGAATTTTCCAAATGCTAGTTTAGCTTTTTCATTATCTTTTTCAAGTTCTGCTTCAATGTCACGCATATCACTACTTATTTCACTTAATCCAAGTAAACCACTTTTTTTGTTTAAACTATTTAACATTTCTTCGATATCAATGTTTTCTTTTTTCATAACAAATGGGATAATTGAAGGATCAACATCTCCTGATCTTGTTCCCATCATTATTCCAGCAAGTGGGGTAAAGCCCATTGAAGTATCAACACATTTACCATCTTTAATGGCGCATATTGAAGCTCCACTTCCAATATGGCAGCTTATAATTCTTAGATCTTTTCTATTATATATATTTTCAACTTGCTCAGCGATAAATCTATGACTGGTTCCGTGAGCGCCATATTTTCTAACACCATATTTTGTGTACCATTCATAAGGAACAGCATACATGTATGATTCTTTATCCATTGTTTGATGGAATGCTGTATCAAAAACAGTTACCATTGGTACATTTGGAAGAACCTTTTGAAAGGCTTTAATTCCAGCTACATTAGCACCGTTATGAAGAGGGGCTAATTCGATAATTGATTCTAACTTTTTCATAACTTCGTCATCAACGATTACTGATCTATCGAATAAATCTTTACCATTTACTATTCTGTGTCCTACACCGCCGATTTCATCTAGAGACTCTACAATGTGCATTTTGTGTAATTTTTCTAATAATAAATCAACAGCTTCAGTATGATTTTTCATAGGGGCTTCTTCTTTATATTTTTCGCCATTATATTTAATGGTAAAACCGCTTCCTTCAATGCCTATTCTTTCAAACACGCCTGATGCGATAACATCTTCAGTTTCCATATCAAATAAACTAAATTTAAGTGAACTACTTCCTGCATTAACTGATAATATTTTCATTTTATTCCTTCTTTCTTTTTAGTCACTATATCAATTTTAACATATTTTTAAAAAATATCATAGAAAAACTCAGATTTTTATCTGAGTAATTATCATCTTTTTTATTATTTTATTAAGCTTCCGTCTTCCGGATTAAAAACATGTGTAACTTCTGCTCCACTGTCATCGGTGTAGGTTATTACTGCATTACCAAGATTTGATGAAAGTTCTGCTGGATGGCCATTAAATTCTATTTGCGCCGTAGATGGTATAAATACATCCATTCCGCCATATCTTATTTCACCGCTCTGTATTCCTGGCATTACAGAGTTTCTAAATTCTGCTTCAAGAGTAGATGTGGGGTTTTGTCCTATCGTTGAGCTTGCCATATGCCCACTTCCGGTATCTGTACTTGCACCTGGCGGCGCTACTGATGCTTCTGGATGTACTTGATAGTATGCTTCTCCTCGCTGTCTTGAATTTTGATTTCTTTGATAATTTTGTAAATCATCAGCATATTGTCTAGTTGGATCTGATGTGATATTTGTTGCTATGCTGCTTACTGCTGGTCCACCGCTTTCATAATCATGGGCATCTCTTTGTGCTTGAGCTGCTTGATGTGCTTCGGCTTCTCTTCTTGCTTTTTCATAACTTTGAAAATCTTCTGTATAGTCTCTGGTTGGATCTGATGTTATTACTGAAGGACTACCAGTCCCAGTATCTGTACTTGCTCCTGGTGGAGCCATCGCTATTGATGGGTCTGCTTCTGGATGTGCTTGATAATATGCTGCTCCTCGTTTCCCAGGACCTGTTTTAATGCCAATCCCTGCTGCGTCGGTGTATCCCATGGCAACACCATCTTTATAGATAAGATATATGCCATTTTCTTGTTCGACTGCAGTCAATTCATTACCGTCTTCCCAATATTCGGTTAAAATTTGACTTTCATCTAAAAAAACTGGCTTACTTCTTGCGGCATCATAGATATTTGTGGCTATTCTCGAATAATCAATTTGATCAGGTGTTACTTGTATTGATTCCATTTATCCCTCTCCTTTAAATTTTGTTATTGATACTTGCAATTGTTTCATTTATCCTGCTCTTTATATTGTTTATTGTTTTATTATTTTCACTTAGTTCTTCTTCAAATATGATGTTATTATTTATTAATAATGATTGTTTTAAACTAGTCACTAAGTCATCGTGGATTTCAATTAATTGGTTTATATCTTGTTTCACTTTGTACATGCCATTTCTTAATATAATATAATTTTTAATTCTTTCTTCTTCCATAAATTCTCCCTATACTATATCTTCAAATTTTTCTTTGACTATCCTTGCAGTTTCCATATATTTAGTTATAGTTTTACTTAAAATCATTATGTTATTTCTTTGATTTATCGCGCCTATATTTAGATTTTTATTTAATTCATTTTCTATATCACTAAACTTTTCGGTGTTTTTTGTTTTGTATAAATATGAAGAATTCAAAAAAACTTCTTTAATTTCTTCTAATGTTAACTCTTCTTCTTTAACATTCATTTTTAATTTTTGTATATTATTTTCAATTGCCTCTCTTTTTATAAAATTTTCCATTATATCATCCTTTATATACATTATTTAAGGGTTTCTTCGCGTATAATTTCAACATTTATTTTTGATAGCTTTTCATTTACTGTTTTTTCTATTTCTTCTATTTCAATAAAACTTTTTCGGATTTTTTCCTTCAATTCTTCGGTTTTACTGCCAATTTTTATTAATTCATTTTTTTGATTTAATATTGGTGCCCTTTCATCTGGATAGAAACTTAAATATAGTGAATTATAATCGTCTATAGTTTTATTTATTTTTTCTATATATTTATTCATTTTTGTATTTATTTTTTCTTTTGCAGATAGATCAAATTCTATTTTAGCTCCGAACGTTTCGTATTTTCTTATGAGGTATTCGTATATATCTTTTAATGTTTTTAATTCATTTATTTTTTTATTGATATTTATTTTTTGCCTTGATACACTATCTAAAAACTTCATTGAATTGGTATCTTGCCAATATGATGAAGTTTGATTTAAAATATTAAATAAATTCAACATGATTTTTTCATAATTTGTAATTAATTTATTAAATCTATTCATTTCTATTTTTAATTTGTCAATATATATTTCCATTATGGCCACCCTTTTCGTCCAAATGTATGACAGCAAAGTAATTTGCTATCATACATTTAGAAAAAAATTGATTTTTCTAAATTATTTTCCAGTAAAAGCATCTGTAATTGTTGATGCTGTTGATGTATATTTCCCTGTGGTTGCAGAAATACTTTCTTTAAGTGCATTTTTAAGATCATTACTTTCATTAGTTATATTTGTTTTAATTTTGTTTAATGATGCACTTAATGCTGCTTGTTGACCACCACCTAAGAAACCTGCAGAAGCAACAGCTCTAATTGCGTCATTTAGGGCTTTATCGGCATCTTGGACTGTTGCTGATAATCTTGATGCTGCTTCTCCATCACATCCAACATTAATACCTCTAACGCCAGCAATATTTTCTTTTATAACATCTGAACTAATTCTTGCACCTGAGATTGCAAAGGCAACTTTTGAAAATACTCCACTATTACCAGTATCAGCAGCCCATCTAGCACCTGCTGCATTCATTGATTCATTTACACTTAGAAAAATTTTGTCAATTTCTTTTCTTAAATCAACATTAACTTTAGTTTCTGCTTTTTTAAAAAATTTTTGAGCTTCATCACAAGCCCAGTTTTCTGACATGTAATTTACAAATTTTGTTTGTAATCTTGGTCCTATGGCGTCACATAAGTCATTATATGCGTTTTGTACTCCTTTTAGTGATTCGTAAACTTTTTCTGGATTAAATCCGGTATTTAAACTCATTTTTTCTCCTCCTTGGTAGATTTTTTCTATCCTTTTTCATTATAGCATTTTCATGTTTTGCTGTCTACTTTCCGCTTATTTTTTGACACTTATTTTACAATAAAAAGAGCAATTTTTACTGCTCTTTTTTGTTTTTAGTTATTAATAAAATTTCTGATGCGTTTCTTATGTCAGTTTCTATTAATATCTCATTGTTTTTATAAATTCGACTTCCATCTTTATTAATTAGAACATATTCAGTGTTCATATCCATACTGGCATTTGAAAGATCGCAAACACATTTTATTAGCATTTTTTTTATTTTCCATATGACTTCATTTACAGGCAAGAAAACATCAAAACTTAAATTTATTTCTGGAACAATTAATTTTATTAAAACTTTATTGTTCATTTTCTTCACCTTCCTCTTTGGTTAGAAAATCAATATACTTACATAAGGTGCTGATATTTTCATTTACGACATATCCCATATTATTTTTATAGTTTTCTGTCATTTCTTTAGTTACTGAAGATAGGTGTAATAAATTTTGATCAGTGATTCCTCTACCAACCCATATTCCATCGTTTACGCTGAACGTTCCATTAAACCATGTTTCAAATTCATATCCTTTGATTTTTGAATATTCGCCAATTATTACAATACTAACATTATCGTTTGCCTTGGCTTTATTTACTAGTTCTTCAAATTTAGTTACATCTTCTAATTTTGTAACATATTTGGCTATATTGTAGAAGATTATTATTGCTTGTTGAGAGCTATTTGTTTTAGTGAGTTTTTCAATAAATTCCGTTACTTTTTCTGTCATCGCTTCGGTGTTTTCGGTGTAATAGTTCTTATATTCCTCCTTGTTTAACTCTAACGCTTTTGTTTGGTCAAAAATTATCAAACTATTATTTTTAATATTTTGAAGCTCTTTTAATAAACTTTTGGTAAATGTTAAAGTGTTGGCTATTCGGTTGGATGTTATGATGTTTCCTGTATTATTTAGAAAATCGAACGTGCATATCTCTAAACTATTTTTACTAATTCCAACTGGTACTTCATGGAGATTCGATATTTTTTCTTCTACCTCTTCATATTTAACTATGTTAGGTAGTGTCGGTATCCTTTTTGCTTTGTTTTTGTTTATATCTTTTTGTGAATCATTAAAACTGATAAGGAATTCATTGAGGTCATCGGTTTCAATTATTGAAGCCGTCTGGAATTCATGCAATCCATCATTTTCTAATATTCCTCTGCCAAAAGTATCCCTTGGAACAAGTTTTGTTCTTGAATCAAATAGAGAACTATAGTCGCTAGAATCTTTTAACTTGTATGCATAAGTTGTTGGCATATTTTGTGTTATTTTCCCAGGAATTGAATTAATTGAATCAGCAGTAATTATAAATATTACTCCATATCTTTCAGAGTCTCTTATCAAATCTGGAAGCTCGTCATATATTTCAGGAATAGATTCATAAATTGAGTCATAGTTATTTATTATAATTGTTATTACAGGTAGTTTTATCTGATTACTCTTGATATAGTTTTCATATTCTCCTCCGTAATCAGTAAATAGTTTTTTTCTGTTGACTAGCTCGTTTTTGATTAATTTTAATAAATTTTTATATTTTTCTTCTTCTCCTTGAAAGACCATTCCACCTACTTGTGGTAAATTTTGCCATCTTCTTAGTGATTCAGACCCATAATCAATAAAATAGTAATTTATTTCTTCTGCTGTATAATTTTTAATAGTTGAATATAGCAAAGCATTTAATAACATTTCTCTTTCGCTGCCATCATTTCCATATATTGTTATGTTTCCATCTTTTAAATATTCATACATTACCATTCCTTGTTCTTGCTTCTCTGGAGCGTCATATTCCCCTAATATAGCTTTAGGATGGTAGTCCTCTTTTGTATAATTATACTTTGTTTCCAAATTATCTATTAATATTGTTTCAGGTATATTGCTTAACCATAGTCTTTTTGATTTTTTTGATGTCTTATTTGCTGTATCAATTATTTGTTTTAATACAGCTTGTAATTGCTCACCTTGTGTTTCTACTTTTGGTCCAGAGCCAGCTTGAATACTTTTGATTGGGACACCATATTCATTTATGAAATTTATGCTTTTGTCTACTTGCTTTACTATTTTGTCAGAAGGATAATATTTGGCTCCACACCAACCAGATTGTCCTAAAGCAAAATATTCATCATAACCTACTTGTAGATAATATCTTCCAGCTTGTTTTATAGAGGCTGCTTCTGGTCTTTTTAGCATTTCTTTACTGTCGGCCTCATCTTGTACTTTTAAACACACTCTAAATCTGGTATTTGACCATATTTGATCATTAACTACGCCACTAGGTTTCTGGGTTGCTAAGATTAAATGAACCCCTAATGAACGTCCAATACGAGCTACGGATATTAAATTATCCATAAAATCTGGCTGTTGGGCTTTTAATTCGGCAAATTCGTCGCATATTATGAATAAATGTGGCATTGGTTCGGTAAGTTTACCTTCTTTATAAAACTTTTGGTATTTATATATATCGATTGTACTTTCACCTAAGATGTCTCTAGCGTTGTTGAATAGTTCTTGTCTTCTTTTTACTTCGCTATCGATACTTACTAAAGTTCGGTCCATTTCAGCTTTATCTAGGTTTGTAATTGTTCCTGCTAAATGCGGTAAGGTTATTCCGAGAGCTTTGTTTTCAAATGCCAACGCTAATCCTCCACCTTTATAATCTATTAATATAAATGAAACATCATCTGGGCTATAATTAATACACATTGATAATATATATGTAATTATAAATTCTGACTTTCCACTTCCGGTAGTTCCGGCAATTAGTCCGTGTGGTCCATGATATTTTTCATGAAGGTCTAAATACATTATATCGCCTTGTTCGTCAACACCTATTTCAGATTTTAAACTTATTGTTGAATCATTTGTATTCCATCTATTTAATATATTTAGCTGTTCAACTTTTCCCACTTCTAACATTTCCAAGAAACTGATAGATTCAGGAATTTGTTTTATTCCTTCTTCAAATTCTATTGGAATATTGGCCATTATTTTAGCAACGTTCATCATGTTAATTGTATTATTGATTTCATCTTTAAAAGGAATTTGTTCTTGTTTTTCATATGAATTTTTTAATACTGCTGAATTATTTGTGCCGAGTGATATGAAATTATTACATTTGCTTGGTAGCTTGTTTAATTTTTCCTCGATTATAATGAAACTAATTCCAATATTTTTATCCGTTTCAGTGGCATCTTTAATGAAATCAAATCTTTTTACAGAATCATAGTCATCAATTATTACTAAATAATGGGGTTTTTGTGGTTCTTCTTTTTCTTGCATATT
Source organism: uncultured Muribaculaceae bacterium (assembly GCA_964553605.1). Lineage (GTDB taxonomy): Bacteria > Bacillota_I > Bacilli_A > RF39 > UBA660 > Coprosoma. The sequence goes on from CAZKKR010000005.1 coordinate 17,314, forward strand.
AATTCTTTGATTTAAAATCATATATAAATATTCCATAACGTTTTTTGTTGATTCTGTGTCTGTGGCGAAAAATCTAAAGTTTCTTTCATTTGTAAAATTGTGATTCAAATATTTAATATAATTCCAGTGTTCTTTGTTTTTTTCGTTTGTAAACACAACCAATTTTAAATCTTCGTAGCTATAAAAAGTTAATAATTGTAGTAGTATATTGTCGGCAAAGGCAAAGCTTTTATTTTTTTCATATCCCATAATAGCTGTGATTCTATTTTCATAAAATGAGTAGCTTACAGGGACATTGTTTATGTATTTATATCTTTCAACCATTAGATCAGCTTTTTTTCTAAGTTCGTCTTCTTCAATTGTGAAACCTTGCTCTGGATACTCTATTTCTATATCAAGAGGAGTTCTTCCAATTCCAAGTCTGGTAACTAAAAAATCACTTTGGTCGATTCGTTTATCCCAAAATCCTATATTTCGTTTATTTATTATGTTTGCACAATCATTTACTGTAATTAGATTTTCGGTAAGAATTTCTTTTTGAAGATGTACTTCATCCTCAATTTCTTTTTCTTTTTCTTTTAAATATTCATCATACTTTTGAGTTAATTCGGTGTTCTTTTTCTTTTTAAGTTTTTTATTATAAAAATTTATTATCACAGGCCATAAAAGCATTGATAAAAGCATAGCTAAAGTTGTTAGCAATTGTGGCCATGAATCGCCAAATGTTTTTTCTCCTTTAGCTAACTTTATACTTATATCAATGACACTTACGCAGCTCATAATACCCATGGTAGCCATTGGTCCAATTGTTAAAATTGTTGGAAGTTCTTCCATTCCTTGTTTTTGTGGCGGTGGACTCAATTTTATCTTCTTTGTCTCAATTATTCTTCTAATTCTAGGCGATTTTGCAAAATAATCTTTTTTATCGTACAATTCTTTATCCTGAATTTGAATTCTTTTTGGTATTTCATCTTCTGGAATATTGTATTTTGTAATCCCAAAATTAAATGCTGTGATTTGAATTTTTCCTCCAGGGTTATTCATTAAAATAATATTATTTAAAAATATTAATTTTAGCCCAAATATATTTATGGTATCACCATTTTGAATAGTTGCTTTAGTTTCCTTAATTAATATATCGTTTTTATATGAAACTGCTTGACTTTGCTCTAAAACAATTCCAGTTTCATTTTTGTATATTTTAATCTCGTTTTGCCCAAGATATGGAGAATTATATTTAATGTTTGCGTTATTTGTATTTCCGATTATCATATTAAAGTTTTCATATTGATATGTGTCAAATTTTGATTTTTTTATTTCTTCAGCATATATTAGAAACTTTTGACTATTTCTTTCAATTAAATAAAATGAGTCGTCTTGGAGTGGTAAATTTTGGACTGCTACATTATTCTGTATTATATTAACCCCGTCAATGGAATATAATGCCCATATACCATCTTTGGCTTCAATATTAATAAGTTTTGTGATTTCATTTTTGTCAGCATCAAAACTAAAGCTTCCTTCTATAGCTTTAGGAAGTAAAAAATTATAAATTTTATCTTGGTAAAATAAATATATTTTCATGATGCCCCTCCTATATTATTTAGTCTTACATTTATTTTATCACAAATTGATATTTATAACAACAAATTAGAGGCAAAAATTAAAAAGAGAAATACTCTCTTTTTTATGATTTATTCTCTTATATTTTGCGGATTATTATAATATTCTGTCATATCTACTAAGCAATATCTACCTAGATCGGTATACGCATAATGAGTAATGGTGGCTCCTATTCCTGGATTTTCTTCGGCACACCAATAACCGGTGTCGTCAGCACCAACAATTAAAGCAGTATGTCCCTTTCCTCTGGTTATTATGAAGTCTCCGGGCTGTCCTGTTGACACATCATCACTTATATATCCTTCTGCACTTGCCCAATTATATATGTTTCCTGTTTCAACTTCCCCTCCAGTTAATGGAATATTATAGCCTCCATTATAGATTGACCACATTACGAGTCCAGAACAGTCTAATCCAAATTCATCTACTTCTGGCACTCCAACAGTTGCTGGATCAGGTCTTCTATGATTGTCATTTGTTGCGGGATTCCAACTATAGTTTACTGTTTTGCCGGTATATTTTGTGTACCCTACAACCATTGCAATAGCAGCTGCTACTGTGGCATCACGGGTTCCATAGCCAGCATTTGCAACAGCAAGATTTATATAATTATTAAAATAGTTAATGTCAATACCTCCGGCACTTAAGTCAGTTCGAATGTCACCGTCTGACATATTAACACCATTGAACATGTTTGCATATTCTTCAAAATTGTAATTCAATTCTATATCATACTCTATTAGTGTTATTGTTTCGTCCATTGTGTCAATAACAGGATTTATTATGTTGTTTATTGCATTACTAATATTATGAGAATTTATTTTTGTTTCAATTGGTCTTATTTCACTCATGTATTTCCTCTTTCTTAACTCTTTTATGAACTTGAATAATTGGTACCAAATGCTTGATCAATATCGTACAATGCGGCCATAATGTAATTTCCGTCTGTGCCAATGCCATTTGCTACATAAACATATCTTTCACCACTTGATGTGACAATTCCCATTACGCATGATTTATAGCCTTGGGTACCACTTTTTATAAAATATACTCCCTCATTTGGATTACTTGAAAAAAATTCTTCTGGATTAGTGTTTACACCACAGGCTTCACACGTTGTAATAACTTCGCTGTGAGCGTTAAAGGCTTGGGCTTGAAATTCGGCATTTTGGTTTGAGAATGCTTTTGCAAAATCATGATCGTTAAAAGCAACGGTCATGAATTCAGCCATTTCCATTGTTGAAGCTCCAGCATTATCATTGGAATATCCAAAATTTTGATAACTGAAATGGTCGCCCGTGTTAAATCCTGCAGCATCAGTTATATGAATATTGTGATATCCCATTCTTTCTAATTCTTGGTTCATAATTAAAAGCCCGCGATTATATGCCGCCTCAAATTCAGCGTCGGTTGTTGGTACTATACCACCATTTGCGTTAATACCAAGCTCTACAGCAATTGAATAGGCTAAAATGTTGTCAGACATGGGAAAGCCACTGGCAAAAGCCTCTTCCATTGTTACAATTTCGCCAGGGAAATGTGACACATCACCTTCACAGTTGTTGAGTACCCAGTCATATATGTGTACATTGTGATTTGGTCCTAGTAGTTTAAGCCCAAAATAGCCAACTATGATTTTTATGGTTGATCCTGTTTCTCTCATTTTATCGATTGAACCTTGATGACCGATAATCTTACCGTCATCAAGTGAAACAAGGATGCTGCTAGGATTTGCTTTGGCACCAATATAAGGATTATCAGTAAAAGTTGTTGGCATTTCCTGATCTTCCATAATTTCTGTAGTAATTTGTGAAGTACCTCTGTTAGAGTAGTTTAAAGTTTCTGTATAATCATTCGTCATTTTATTCATTTTTGTTATTATAGTTTCCATTTTGGCACCTTCTTTTTTATTTGCTGAAACTAAATTCTATAGCTTTAACATTGCTTAAATCTTCTTTTGTTTCCATTGTAATTATTTTATATTTTTTTGATTCTATTTTATCACCTATATAACTTTTAAAAGTAATGTTTTTATTTCCAATTAGTTTAATAGTTATTGGGCTAATACTAATATCATAATTATTGTTATTTTTTACTTTGGCGATAAAATAGTATTTTTTGTTCTTAGAATATATCTTTATTTTTTCAAAATTTAAGCTATTTATTATTTGATTTTCATAATCTTTATTTATGTCTTTTTTTACTGTTTTTTTAGGTTTATTTAAATATAGTATGCCTGCTACTACGATTAAAATAATTAGAAAAGGCAAAATAATTTGCCATATTTTGATTCCTGTAACTTCTTTTTCATCCATAGTTATCCTCTAGACGCAGGCCATGTTTTAACTATATCACAGCTACTACTTGATGGAGCTGGATTTGGCATTTCCATTCTAACTATTGTTGGTACTTTAAAAGCTTTTCCAAAAGCCATACAAGTTCCTGGCTGTAATGTTTTTTGTTTTTCAACGATTTCAGCACTGATATTTGGAAGCATTTTTCTTATATATTCAACATCTCTTGGGTGATTTAATTTAAATATTAAGAAGTTTGCACACTGTGAAATAACGGTTTCTGATATTTCAACTGGTCTTTGAGAGATCAAATTAAATATAAGTCCATATTTTCTTCCCTCTTTAGCAGCTCTTTCAAATATGTTGTATCCTATCAAATCAACATCAGTATCATTTTGAACATATCTATGAGCTTCTTCAACGAAGATGTGAAATGGAATAGATGCCCTATCTTTTAATCTTTTACTAAAATTAAATAACATTTTGGTATATATTTTAGTTACTACTTTAGCAAACCAATCTTCAACGTCTTCAAGGTTAAAGTTTATTACTTGGGCTTTTTTGCCATTTGCAGAGACTAAAGAAGCAATATAATTTTCAATTGTTATAAATTTTGGGTATCTTAGATATTTAGAATTTTCTGAAATTGTAAGTGAATGTAATCTTACTTTTAAAGTTATCGCATCAGCGTAAGTTTCTTCGTTGTTTAATAGTCCTTCACTTATAAGGGTAAATTCTAGAGCTTTTTCTAAATCTTCTAAAGTATAGTATTTTATTTCAGTAGGTTCATAAGTATCTAAAGACTCATCTATAAAACTTGTTATATACTCTGTCATTAGGTTACTTTCTGGAAAATTACCTTGGGTATCTATTACAAAGCAATCCCTAAATTTACGAACATAGCCAATTCCTTGAACTGGTGCTTCTAGGTTAAATTCTTTGGTTGAGCAGGTAGCAATTATTTTAAATACATCATTTCTTTTACTACTTGATGTTTGATTAGTGTATAGTATAGTCATTATAGCTTTGGCGATTAAATGATTTTTATATCTAACAGCCATTTCATCTTCAGACGCAAAAATATTAACAAGTTTTAGCATTCTTTCAATTATAGTAAGCTGTGAATGTTTGTCAGCTCTTAAAAGTAGTGCATAATCATCAATATCTAAAAGCCAAATAGGTATACTTAAAATTTCCCCGTCTGTTTGCAAAGTGTTTGTTGTATAAAATTTAAATTTTAAATTAGGATTAATCTGATCAATGTTATTTAGGGCGTTGTGGTACTCACCATAAGCATCAAATATAAAGAAATTTGACCTAAAAGGAAGTAATTTAGGATTTCTAAATATATTTTGTAAAAGCCTTGCTACTCCGCAAGATTTACCTGATCCACTATTACCAAAAATGGCCATGTGGCTACTAAATAAATCATTAATATCAGCTTTTATTTCTCTTCCATCATATAATGGACTTTCACCTATTACAAATGTTGATGGTGTTTCATCACCTAATAATAATCCAACTTCTTCATCGCTAATTAACCTTAATTCAGCGTTGAAGGTTGGTTTTCTAATAACACCACCGATAAAATGTCCATTTTCAATTTCACCTAAAAATCTAATTTTTATTATTTCTGAACCTAAGTCTTCAACTTCACCGACAACTCTTTTTTCACCATCAACAAAAACCACATGCATATTCATGATATTGGTTTGTAATGATCCATCTTTTGGAGTCTCAACATGAGCCTCAGTATCACTTATATAAACTATTTTCCCAAACATATTTGCCTCCTATAATAATTCTTCTATTTTTTTTCTTGTTTCTTCATCGATATCTTCGATTATTCTTTTTATTTTATTTGATCTTTCATAGTTTTTTAAAACTTTTTCAAATTCTCTTAGTTTTTTTTCAGCTTCTTTTATAACTTTATGAATAGCATTTCTACTTACATCTTTATTTTCACTTATTTCGGATAGACTATAGTTTTTAAAATAATAATCTTCAAAATATTCTCGCTGCTTTTCAGTTAATAATTCTCCGTAATGGTCATATAAACTATTCATGTAAAATGTCTTAATGTCCGATGGCATTATATATCCCCCATCCTATCATAAATATTCCAAATATAATATATAGTGCGGTCATATATTTTCTTTTATAAAAATGTTTATTATTATAACCAATTACAAGTAATAACAATCCCATAATTATGTATGTATAGAAATATACTTTTGTTATAAATGATACTATTAATGATATCACTAGCAGTATCATACCAAAAAATTGTATTATTAAACTTACCTTTTTCATTCATCTATCCCCTTAAATAAACCATATATATATTTTTCAATATCAAATACTCTTAAATCTTCTTTTTTCTCACCTAAGCCAACGAATTTTACTGGAAGACCTGTTTCTTCCTTAATAGCTAGGACAATTCCGCCTTTAGCTGTTCCATCTAATTTTGTTAAAACTATGCCAGTTATATCGGTAATTTCTTTAAAATTTTTGGCTTGGCTTATACCGTTTTGACCTGTTGTTGCATCTATTACAAGTAGAGTTTCATGTGGTGCATTTGGTAACAATTTACCAATAACTTTATTTACTTTTTCAAGTTCTTTCATTAAATTAGTTTTGTTTTGAAGTCTTCCTGCTGTATCGATTAGTACAACATCATAGTTTCCTTCTTTAGCTTTGTGCACTCCGTCATACATAACGCTTACAGGATCGGCATTTTCTTTATATACTATTTCGCATTCAACTTTTTCGGCCCATTCCTTTAATTGTTCTGTTGCACCAGCTCTAAAGGTATCGCCAGCGACCATTAAAACTTTTTTGCCTTCATTTTTTAATTTACTTGCAATTTTACCGATGGTTGTTGTTTTACCGGAACCATTTACACCGACAAACAGTATAACTGTAGGTCCTTCTTCCGCATAATTTATTTTATTAACGATAATATCGTTATTAACATATATTATGAACATTTCATCGACAATAATATCTTTTAATTGTTCTGGTGTATTTATATTTTCTTTTTTTACTCTTTTTTTAAGTCTATCAATTATTTCCATAACGGTGTTTACACCGATATCAGACATTATTAATATTTCTTCTAAGTTTTCAAAATAATCATCATCAATAATATGATGATTTTTATTTAAGCTAAGTAAGGCCCCTAAAAAATTGTTTCTTGTTTTTTCAAGTCCTTTATCATATAATTCAACCTCTTTTTTTTCTTCTTTTTTAAAGACTTTCTTAAATTTGTCAAATATTCCCATTTCTACCATCCTTAACTATTTACAATTTTACACTATTTTTATTTAAATTTCAACAGAATAGTAATTTTTATGCGTGCTTGTTGGGATTTGCTATTTTTTTAAAAAAAAGTTATAATGTTATAGTCAGTTTTAACTTTTTAAAAGAAAGGAGATTTTATGAAATTTAATCGAGGCGAAAGTTATATATTCGCTTTAGGTGGACTTGGAGAAGTCGGAAAAAATATGTATTGTGTAATGCATAACGATGAACTCATTATTATTGATGCGGGGGTTATATTCCCAGGTGGCGAACTTATGGGAATTGATTATGTTATTCCAGATTTTACTTTTTTAAAGCAAAATGAATCTAAAATAAAGGGGCTTTTTATTACGCATGGTCATGAAGATCATATTGGAGCGATTCCATTTTTACTTTCCGAAGTTTTAATTCCAGTTATTTATGCACCTAATCAGGCAGCTGCTTTAATTAGGAAGAAACTTGAGGACCGAGGAATAAAATATAATAATTTGCAAGTATACAGCGAAAAAAACATTTATAAATTTAAAGATATGAGTGTTGAGTTTTATCGTACTACGCACTCTATTCCTGATTCTCATGGTGTTGTTGTTCATACACCTAATGGTACAGTTGTTACAACTGGTGACTTTAAATTTGATTTAACGCCAATTGGACCACTTGCTAACTTGCATAAAATAGCTCATCTTGGAAGTAAAGGGGTTACCTTACTTTTAAGTGATAGTACTAACGCCATGAATGAAGGCATTAGTACTAGTGAATCTAAAGTTGACGTTGCTTTGGATGATTTATTTACTAGACATGATGGACGAATTATAATTGCGACGTTCGCATCTAATATATATCGTTTAAAACATATTGTCGACACTTGTAAGAGACATGGCCGAAAAATCGTTGTATTTGGCCGTAGTATGGAAAACAATATCGAAATATCAATTGATGGTGGTTATATTAAGCACAGAGATGCTTTTGCTACTCCCGAAGAAGCAAATACTTTACCTAATGAAAAAGTGTGTATTTTATGTACTGGAACGCAGGGAGAACCGCTTGCGGCTTTAAGTAGGATTGCTAATGGAAGCCATAAACAAATAAAACTTCAAAGTGATGATGTTGTTGTATTTTCTTCATCAGCTATTCCTGGAAATGCCTTAAGTATTTCAAGAACGATAAATAAGCTATATTTAAAAGGTATTACAGTATATACAAATACTTCATTTAGTGATATCCATGCTTCTGGTCATGGTAATGAAGAAGAACTTAAATGGATGATTAGATTAACTAATCCTAAATACTTTATGCCTTTTCATGGTGAATATAGAATGCTTAAAAAGCATGCAGATATTGCGATAAGTTGTGATATTCCGCAGGAAAACACTTTTGTTTTAAGTAATGGTGAAGTTCTTTCTATGAAAAACGGAGTTATCAAAAAAGCGGGCTTTATTCCGGCCGGTGATAGTTATGTTGACGGGAACCGTGTTGGTGAAGTTAGTAATGCAGTTATGAAGGATAGAAAAATTATGGCGATGGATGGAATAGTCGTGGTAATTGCCAACATGGATATGCGAGCTGGAAAATTACTTTCTTCCCCTAGCATTGTTACTAGAGGTTTTGTCTTAGTTAATGATAATATGGAATTACTTAAAAAGCTTGAGAATTTAGCACAAGATGCGATAAATGATAAAGTTAAAACTGGTGTTAATTATTCAGAAATAAAATTAGAAATCTCAAATGTTTTAAGTAATTATATTAATTTACATACAGGGAGAAGACCAATTATCCTTCCGGTAATTATGGATATTAAAAAAAGCGTTAAAAATTAGCGCTTTTTTTAGCAGCTTCCTTCATCATAGATGAACTTCTTTTTTATTTTACCAGAGCTCATTGTGGTTTTATCAATTATTATTTTTATATCAGTTAATTCTTTAGTTTCATCTTTTGGCGATTTTATTTTATAATCAATGTATCCTTGCTGCTGAAGCGTGAATAAATCAACGCAGTCAGCTTCAGGATGATCTGATTCATAATTTTTGGCTGCTAATATTATACTCTTTTTTGTTTGCTCTTCAGCATCTTCAGTACCTTTTTTAAGTTTGTTACCAACGGCAGGAATGATAATTATTAAAAGAAGTGATAGTATTACTATTGTTCCAATTAATTCAATTAATGTGAAGCCTTTATTTCTCATAGTTCTTCCTCGATTCTAAGTAATTCATTATATTTACAAGTTCTATCGGTTCTTGAAAGTGATCCGGTTTTTATTTGACCTAAATTTAAAGCTACAGCAAGATCAGCAATTGATGTGTCTTCGGTTTCGCCGCTTCTATGTGATATTATCGTTTTATATCCGGCTTTTTTGGCAATATCTATTGTTTCTAATGTTTCTGTTATCGTTCCTATTTGATTTACTTTTAATAATATTGCATTGCCGGCATGCATGTCTATTCCCTTTTGTAAGTATTCTTTATTTGTTACAAAAAGATCATCACCAACTAATTGTATTTTTTCTCCTATTTTTTTTGTTATTTCAGCAAATCCTTCCCAATCATTTTGATCTACTGGGTCTTCAATTGATATTATTGGGTATTCTTTAATTAAGTCTTCATAATAGCTTATAAGTCCGCTAGTGGTTAATATTCTGTTTTCTCCTTTTAAATAATATTTTCCATCTTTATAAAATTCACTGGCGGCAACATCTAAAGCAATAAATACGTTTTCTCCCGGCTTGTAATTAGCTTTTTCAATCGCTTTTATTATTGAATCTAAAGCTTCTTTATTTGTATCTATCGAAGGGGCAAAGCCACCCTCATCTCCAACATTCGTACTTAGTCCTTTTTCTTTTAACACTGCTTTTAGACTGTGAAATACTTCACTACCAATTCTAAGTCTTTCAGCAAAAGTTTCAGCTTCCGGCACGATCATAAACTCTTGAAAATCTAAACCATTATCAGCGTGCATTCCACCATTTAATATATTCATCATGGCTTTGGGCATCGTTATTTCTTTATCAAAATATTTGTATAGTGGTTCTTTATAATAATTGGCGGCGGCTTTTAAGCAGGCTAATGATACGCCAAGTATGGCATTAGCTCCTAGTTTTGATTTATTTTTAGTTCCATCAAGATCAAGCATTATTTTATCAATTCTTTTTTGGTTTATAACATTTTCTCCTAATAAACTTGGTTTTATGATATTATTTACATTGCTTACGGCAGTTAAAACACCTTTGCCATTATATCTTTTAGGATCATTATCTCTTAGTTCTATGGCTTCTCTTTCACCGGTTGAGGCTCCAGAAGGTACTGATGCTCTACCGATTACACCACTTTCTAATATGACATCTACTTCAACTGTTGGGTTTCCCCTTGAATCCAATATTTCTCTAGCTTTTATGTTTTTTATTTTTGACATTTAATACCCTCCTTAGTATTCATTATAACATATTTTATTTATTTTCTAAAATATACTTGAATTTTTTTGTCAGTTGTAGTATACTTTAAATGTTCGAGTTGTCTCCGTAGCTCAGCTGGATAGAGCAACGCCCTTCTAAGGCGTGGGTCGCGAGTTCGAATCTCTCCGGGGACGCCATTTTAGTTATTAAATCCTTTTTAAAGGATTTTTTTATTTTAAAAACTCTCAGTTTTGAGAGTTTTTTTCATAATTCCATGCATCTTTCAACATATCTTCTAGAGTATGTTTTGCTTCAAAATTTAATTCTTTTTTGGCTTTTTTGGGATCACTATAGCAAGTGGCAATATCTCCATCTCTTCTTTCGACTATTTTATATGGTATTTTAATATTATTAACTTTTTCAAAAGTATTTACTATATCAAGAACGCTATAACCTGTACCTGTTCCTAAATTATATATAAATAAGCCTTGTTTTTCTTTTTCTAATTTTTTAAGAGCTTTTACGTGCCCTTTAGCTAGATCTACAACATGTATGTAATCTCTAACACCTGTTCCATCTTTTGTGTCATAATCATTTCCAAATATCTTTAAATATTCTAATTCGCCTTTTGCTACTTTAGTTACGTACGGTACTAAATTGGCCGGAATACCATTTGGTTTTTCACCGATTAAACCCGATTTGTGAGCGCCAATTGGATTAAAATATCTTAATATACATATATTCCATGAATTGTCACTATTGTACAAATCTTTTAAAATTTTTTCAGCAAACAATTTACTTGTACCATAAGGGTTTGTCGTATTTCCAGTTTGGGCAGTTTCTTTAATTGGTACCCTTTTTGGCGTTCCATAGACTGTTGCACTACTACTAAATACTAAAGTTTTGACATTATTTTTTTTCATTATATTTAGTAAATTCAAAACACTACTTAAATTATTAATATAATATTCTACTGGTTTTTTTGTAGACTCGCCGACAGCTTTATAAGCAGCAAAATCAATTACCGCATCTATTTTTTGCTCTTTAAAAATAGTATTTAAGATATTTTTGTCTAACATACTTCCTTCATAAAATTTTATTTCTTTATTCGTAATTTCTTTTATTTTTTCTAGTACTTCTTTTTTACTATTACTAAAATTATCTAAGCCAACCACTTCATATCCAGCTTCTAGAAGTTCTACCGCAGTATGACTTCCAATATAGCCGGAAATTCCTGTTATTAGTATTTTCATATTCTCACCTCTTCCATCATACTAAAAAGACATCTTTTTATCAAGATATCTTTTTTAAACCTTGCCAGTGCCATTCTTTTATTTCTGGCATGTCTATTCCGTTTTCTCTAATATATTTTTCGTTTTTTTCTAATTTTTCAAGCATTTTTTCAATTATTAATTCGCCTTTTTTATTTAAATTTAAATTTTTAACAACTTCAATAACTATATGATAGCGATCTATTTTATTGCGCACGCGCATATCAAATGGTGTTGTGATGGTTCCTTCTTCCTCATATCCATGAACAATCATATTTTTATTGTTTCTATTATGTGTTAGTGAATATATTAACGAAGGATATCCATGAAAGTTAAAAATTATAGGCTTATTTGTTGTAAATAAGGCATCATATATTTCATCTGAAAGTCCATGTGGATGACCTTTCTTTAACTTCATCAAATCTATGACATTTATGCATCTTATTTTTAATTTTGGTAATTCTTTATTTAGTATAGCTATAGCGGCTAGTGATTCAACTACTGGTGTATCGCCAGCAGAAGCTATGACAACGTCTGGATTATCTTTTAGATATGTACTAGCCCAACCCCAGATACTAACACCATTTTTTAAATGTTTTTCGGCTTCATTCATTGTTAACCACTGATAACTTGGGTGTTTTGAAGCTGTAATAACATTGATTCTGTTTTTGGTTTTTAATGCATGATCTACAGTTACAATTAAACTGTTGGCATCAAATGGTAAATATATTCTTGATATGGCATCTTTTTTATCGGCTATGTGATTTAAAAAACCAGGTTCTTGATGGGTGTAGCCGTTATGATCTTGCTGCCAAATATGTGATGTTAAAATATAATTCAATGAAGATATATCTTTTCGCCATGAAATTTCATTACAAACTTTTAACCATTTGGCGTGCTGTGAAGCCATTGAATCTATTACCCTTATAAATGATTCATAGCTTACAAATAATCCGTGTCTTCCGGTTAATAAGTATCCTTCTAGCATACCTTCACACATGTGCTCAGAAAGATAAGAATCCATAATTCGGCCATCTTTATTTAAATATTCGTCGTTTTCCTTTATTTTTAATTGCCAGTCACGATTTTGAACATCGAAAATTCGGTATAGTCTATTGGACATGGCTTCATCAGGGCTATATATTCTAAAATTATCGTTATTTCTATATGTGTCGCGTAAATATTTACTTAATTCTATCATGTCTTCGGTTAAGTAGTTTCCGCGTTTCTTATACTTTACAGCGTATTCATATATGTCTGGTAATTTTAATTCTTTTAAAAGTAAGCCGCCATTGGCGTTTGGATTAGAACCCATTCTTTTTTCATTTTTAGGCAAATAATCTCTGATTTCTTTTACAAGTGTTCCTTTTTCATCAAATAGTTCTTCAGGATGATAACTTTTAAGCCAATTTTCTAGTCTTTCGATGTCTTCTTCATCATCAATTTGAAGTGGTACTTGGTGCGCTCTAAAAGTTCCTTCAATTTGTCTTCCGCGAACTATTTTAGGGCCTGTCCAGCCTTTAGGAGTTTTTAATATTATCATTGGCCACAAAGCATCTTCCATACCATCTTTGATATTTTTAATGTCTTGTAGGACTTTTTCTAGAGTTATATACATTTTTCTATGTATATCTTTTATTTCATCGGCTTCTACTAAATATGGATGATATCCTAGTCCATAGAAAAGGCTTCCTAATTCTTTTTTTGTCATTCTTGATAAAACGGTAGGATTGCTAATTTTATAGCCATTTAAATTTAAAATTGGTAAAACAACGCCATCTTTTTTAGGATTTAAAAATTTTATTCCATTCCAAGCAGTGGCAAGAGGTCCAGTTTCAGCCTCTCCATCACCAATTACTGTAGCGGCAATTAATGTAGGATTATCTAAAACAGCTCCAAAAGCATGAGATAATGAATACCCTAATTCCCCACCTTCATGGATTGACCCTGGAGTTTCTGGAGCGGCATGGCTAGGAATTCCACCTGGGAAGGAAAAACTTTTAAATAATTTTTTTAGTCCTTCTTCATCATAGGTTATTTCTTTATATATTTCGCTATAAGTTCCTTCTAGGTATGTGTTGGCAACAGGACTATTTCCGCCGTGCCCTGGTCCTGCTATATATATCATATTTAAATCATAATCTTTTATTATTCTATTTAAATGCGCATAAATAAAGTTTTGAGCAGGTACTGTTCCCCAGTGCCCTACTATTTTTTTCTTGATATCACCTTTGGTTAATTTTCTTTTTAATAAGGGGTTATCTAACAAGTATAATTGGCATGCTGAAAGATAATTTGCAGCATTAAAATACGCATCTATTATTTTTAATTTTTCATTCATAATAATCCCCTCTATTCTTTTTTTATTATATAATGTTTTCTAAAAAACGGCAATAGTTTATTAAAAAAATGCCTATTTTATTTTGGCATTTTTACATGTTTTTTTTGTGTCATTTAAAAAGATTTCGTCTATTTTATAATTATCGCATATTGATAAGGAAATGGTTTCATTTATATTTTCGTTAATTTCTTTGTTAAGAATGTTGTTTTCGTTTTGAATTTCTAATTTCATGGTTTTTTCTTCTATTATACTTGATATTATTTTAATATCATTATTTAGAAAACTTTTGAGATTTTTATTAGAATCAAAATTAATTGTTAACTCATCTATAATAATATTAATTTTGTCTCTTTCATCATTTACATATTTAGTAACGGGGACATAATAATAATTTTCATTTATTTGATTTATGTAGTATACAGTCACGTCTTTTATATTTTTGGTGTTTGTTAAATCAAATTCTTTATTTATTCCAAATGATCTATCTAGTGTACTTGGTAAATTGATTTTGGTTTTGGGAAGTTTTGTTAATATATCTCCTTCAACATAAATTATTATTTTATCAACTTTATCAATCGATGTTAGGGTATACACGATTGCTTCTATCATTTTTTCTTCTAGTTCTTTATCAATATCTAGTAAATCTTTGGAAAAATCTATTTTTAATACATTATGTTCATAACTTATACTTAATATTTCAGTGTCTGGGGGAATTATGGCACTGAAACCACTTGGAACTTTACTATCCATACCACCTACTGTCAGTATTTTTATTAATTCTCTCGCTCTTTTTTCAATATTATCTTCATTAACTGGAGTTTCAGTCAGAGCTACGTAACTATTTTTATCCATAAGAAAAATTGGCACGCTTGTTACTTTAGAGCTAACATATTTTAACTCTTCTTTAAAGTGCGGCTTGGAATTATTAGCCGGAAAAATATACATTAAAAGTATCGCAAATATGGCAACTATCGATAGTCTTAATTTCCTTAATGATATTTTTTTAAGCATATTAACCACCTATTTAATGATATGAAAAAAAAGGTTATTTATAACCTTTTATAGTGATAATTCACCTAGCTTTAATAATTCTATTACTGCTCCCGCACGTCCTTTAACTCCTAGTTTTTGCATGGCGTTTGATATATGATTACGAACTGTCTTATCACTGATATTTAGCTTTTGCGCTATTTCATTAGTGCTTTTATTTTTTATTAATAGTTCAAAAACTTCACGTTCTCTTTTCGTTAAAATACTATTTGTCATTTTATCCTCACTTTCTTATAGCGGGTGGTTTATATTTATTCATAATTAATATATGCGCTGTTTATTTTTTAGTGAGAAAAATAGCCCATTTAAAAACTTTCAATTTGTTGAAAGTTATTTTTGAAATTTAATGGTGATGGACATTTCCTTATCAAAATTAGCTTGTATTAATCGCATTATTTTGTTTGCTATAGCAGTATCATGCTTTTTACTATCGATATTTACTACTATATTATTTTCATCAATACTTACGAACGATTTATAGTTTAAATTTTTTTCAATTTCTTTTTCTAGTTTTTCTTCTTCACTTCTATTTTTATTTAATTTTTGTAATTCTTCAAAGGCTTTATTTTTTTCTTCGGTAGTTGCTTTAGAATTAGTTAATATTTTTTTTAATTCAGTTACTTTGTCTAACATTTTTTCTTCAGATTCTACTCTTAATGCGACTAATTCAGCGCTTTCTTCTTTAACTATTGATACTTCTTTTTCCTTATTTTTGTTTCCGTTATTAGTGGCAATTAAAAGTTCGCTAGGCATTGTTATGTAGTAAACACTTAGTACTAATATTAAACTAAACAAAGTTAGAAACCATAAACTTCTTTTGTTAATCATTATTATCCCTCCTAGTACGTCTTTAGTTAATTATATTTTTATTTTATTTTTTTATGACAAAAAAACGGTTATAAACCGTTTATTAATATAATTTAGCTCCAGCAGGTATACTATCATCAACGATTAAGAAGTTTAATTTTTCTTTTCCTTCTTCATGATGAATAGCTGATATAAGCATTCCGCATGAATTAATTCCAAGCATTTTTTTGGCTGGCAGGTTGGTAATAGCTATTGCTGTTTTGCCAATTAATTCTTCTGGTTCATAGTAATCATGAATACCGCTTAAAATTATTCTTTCTTTATCTGTTCCATCATCTAGTGTGAATTTTAATAGTTTTTTGCTTTTTTCTACTGGTGTGCAGTCTTTAATTTTTACAGCTCTGAAGTCTGATTTACTGAATGTTTCAAAGTCTACTTCATCTTTAAATAATGGTTCTATTTCCACATTTGAAAAGTCAACTTTCTTTGGCAATTCTTTTGTCTCAACTCTTTTTACTTCTTTGTTAGCAAATCTCATATGTGGGAATAAGATTACTTCTCTTATGGTTTCAGATCCGGTAAGAAGCATTACTAATCTATCAATACCAATCCCCATACCTCCGGCTGGTGGCATACCATATTCTAGAGCTTCAACAAAATCCATATCCATTTCATTTGCTTCATCATTTCCTAATTCTTTTTCTTTAAGTTGATTTTCAAATCTCTCGTACTGATCAATTGGGTCATTTAGTTCTGTAAATGCATTAGCAAATTCCATGCCACAAATAAATAACTCAAATCTTTCGGTAAATCTAGGATCTTCGCTTTTTCTTGCTAGAGGACTTATTTCCACTGGATGACCATAAACAAATGTTGGATTAATTAAAGTTTCTTCAACGTACTTTTCGAAGAAGGCGTTTACAATATGTCCGAATTCAAAATGTGGCTCTATTTCTATGTTGTGTTTTTCGGCTAATTCTAAAGCTTCTTCTTTGCTCATTTTTTTCCAAAAATCTACTCCGCAAGCTTCTTTAATAGCATCAACCATATGAATCCTTTTAAATTCTGGTTTAAGTGATATTTCGTTTTCACCATATTTAATATCATATGTGCCATTTATAGCCATGCATGTTTCACTTATTATACCTTCGGCAACATCCATCATGCCATACATATCAGAATATGCTTTATAAAGTTCGATACTAGTAAATTCTGGATTATGTTTTCTATCAACGCCTTCATTTCTAAAGATTCTACCTATTTCGTATACGGCGTCCATGCCACCAACTAATAATCTTTTAAGTGGAAGCTCGGTAGCTATTCTTAAGTAAAATGGCATGTTTAAAGCATTGTGGTGTGTTATAAATGGTCTTGCAGCAGCTCCACCTAAAATTGGATTTAAAATTGGTGTTTCTACTTCTACATATCCTAAATTATCTAAGTAATTTTGAATTGTTCTAATGATTTTTGGTCTAGCAAAAGCAATTTTTCTCGCTTCTTCATTCATTATTAAATCGACATATCTTCTTCTATATCTTTCTTCCGTGTCTGTTAGTCCATGATATTTTTCTGGGAGTGGTTTTAGAGCTTTTACTAGGTGGATATATTTTTTAGCGTGTACTGAAAGTTCACCAGTATTAGTTTTGAAAACATACCCCTCTATGGCTACAATATCGCCAATATCTGATGATTTGAATATTTCGTAAGCTTCTTCACCTACTTCATCAATTGCGATATATATTTGGATTTGCCCATATTTATCTTGAATATGGAAGAATCCGGCTTTTCCTTTTCTTCTTTTAGTCATAATTCTTCCAGCAATTAAAACTTCTTCTTTTACTTCTTCAAGCTCTTCTTTTGTTTGGTTTAAATGTTCATCTTTTATTATTTTGGAATTTGATGTTAAGTCTATTCTACTACCAAAAGGATTTATACCTTTTTCTATTAATTCGTTTACTTTGTTTCTTCTTACTTGTTCTTGTTCAGTAAATTGTCTCATTTTATTCCTCCTTATTTTTATTATTCTTTGTTTTTAATTTTAGTTTTTAATTCCTTTATGAAGTCTTTTTGAGTTAGTGTTGTTGTGTCTTTTGATGAATATTTTCGGTAACTTACTTCTTTTTCTTCTTTTTCTTTATCACCTAATATTAGCGTATATGGGATTTTTTTGATTTGACTTTCACGCATCTTATATGATAGTTTTTCATCTCTACTATCAAGGGCTACCCTGAAGCCTTCTTCAGTAAGCTTATTTAATACTTCTTTCGCATACTCTAAATGATATTCATTGTTTACAGGTATTATATTTATTTGTGTTGAAGCAAGCCATAAAGGCAGGATTCCTTTAGTTTCTTCTAACATAAATGCGGTAAATCTATCAAATGTTCCAAAAATTGCGCGGTGAAGAACAACTGGAGTTTGTCTTGAACCATCTTTATCAATGTAATTTAATTCAAAATTTCTTGGAAGTAAGAAGTCTAACTGACAAGTTGATAAAGTTACTTCTGGTCCAACAGCTGGTTTTACTTCAACATCTAATTTTGGACCGTAGAAAGCAGCTTCACCAATAGCTTCAAAATATTCAATATTTAGGCTTTTTAATACTTCTCTTAATTTATTTTCAGCATTTTCCCACATTTGATCATCGTCAAAATATTTTTCCTTATCGTTAGGATCTCTAAGTGAAAGTCTAAATTTATAGTCTTTAATTCCAAAGTCTTTATACACATCTAATATTAGTTCAACAACTTTTTTAAATTCTTCACCAATTTGCTCAGGCGTTACAAATAAATGGGCATCGTTTTGGCACATGCATCTTACTCTTTCAAGTCCTTTAACGGCTCCTGAAGCTTCATATCTAAAGTCAGTAGCAAATTCACCAATTCTAATTGGAAGATCACGATATGAATGAAGTGAATTTTTATATACAAGCATGTGGTGTGGACAGTTCATTGGTCTTAAAACAAATCTCTCATCATCAACTTTCATCTCTGGGAACATATTTTCTTTATAATGATCCCAGTGCCCACTTATTTTGTATAGATCAACAGTTCCTACACAAGGCGTATATACGTGTTTATATCCTAATTTTTGTTCTTTTTCGTATATGTAGTTTTCAAGTTGTTTTCGTATAAGAGCTCCATTAGGTAACCAGAGTGGCATACCTTTTCCTACTAGGTCATCAGTCATAAAGATGTCTAGTTCTTTACCTATTTTGCGGTGATCTCTTTCTTTGGCTTCTTCTAATTCTTGAAGGTGTTTTTCTAAGTCTTCTTTATTATCAAAGCAAACTCCATATATCCTTTGAAGAACTTTGTTTTTAGAATCACCTTTATAATATGAACCACTAAATTTTAATAGTTTAAAGTTCTTACATTCTTTAACACTGTCTACGTGCGGTCCTCTACATAAATCAGTAAAGTCGCCTTGAGTATAGCAGCTTATTACTTCTCCTTTTGGTAGTTCATTTATTATATCAATTTTATATGGATCATCTTTAAATTTTTCAAGAGCTTCTTCTTTTGATAGCTCTTCGCGGTATATTCTCTTTCCATCTTTAGCTAATTTTTTCATTTCCTTAGATATGTTTTCTAAATCTTCTTCAGTTAGCGTGTGGCCATTTAAATCGATGTCATAGTAAAAACCTTCAGTGGTTACTGGCCCTACCCAAAATTTAGCTTCTTTAAACAAGTGTTTAACAGCTTGGGCGAGTAAATGCGCACAGCTATGGTTTAAAGTGTTTAATCTTTTATCTTCTTTGATATTCTTCATAATATTCTCTCCTTTTTACTTTTTGTTTTTGTGTCTCATAAAAATCTTCTTCATATAAACATAATGGATTTTTGTATGGCGCTATATTACCAAAGCCATCCGTTACTAAAATAACTTCTCCGCTAGCGATCATTTCTCTCGTTAATTCTTGAAAGCCTGTTCGTTTTATCTCTATGCCATATAAGTGTAATACTAATTTGATATCTTTATGGGATAAACGAGTTAAGTTATTTAATAGTTCTTGATTTGTAATACTATAATAAGTTTCTAAAAAATATTTCATTTCAATTTTGATGCTTCTTTTTATTTCTTTTTTATCCATAAACCCTCCTGAATTAAAAAAGCCTTGCCGAAAAAATCGTGCAAGGAGCGCAATAGCGCGGTACCATCCTAGTTTATTACTTAATTTGATAACGGTTTTATCCGGATTATATAATCAGCTCCAAGGTAGTAATTATTAAAGTGGTTTTCTTTGGCTTACACTATCCCAAATTCGCTATAAAATACTTTTTAATAATGTTGTCCTCTTCAGCGCCATTAATGTTATTTTATCACATTTTTTTATATTTAAAAATACTATTTTGTTATTTTTTTAATCTCTTAAATTTTTGCTTATTAACTCCTGATATTCAGTTAATTGTTTTATTCTTGAAATTATTCTACCTGCTTTTATTATTTCATCACCTTTGCTAGTTACGGCTAAGTGATTTTCTAAAGCTTTTAAATCTAAATTTGAAGTGAAAAATGTTGGTAATTTTTCATCCATGCGATACTGCAGTATTGGGCAGAGGATTTCATCTCGAGCCCAGGTTGTTACACTTTCGGCTCCAATATCATCTATAAGTAATAATGGAGCTTTTTTAACTTTATCATATTTTGTTTTAAATTCTGTTTTTACTGGTGAATTAAAAGTCATTTTTAAATCATTTAAAAATTCTGGCCAAAATACTATTGCACTTTTGATGCCATCTTTGGCTAATTCATTTAGCATGGCAGCTATTAAATAGCTTTTTCCGCACCCGAAATTACCACATAGATATAATCCTTTTTGATGTTTATCTTCTTTATATTTTTTTATAAAATCTGAAAGCCATATAATTGTGTTATATCTTGCTTTATCAGTTTTATATATTTTTTTCATGCTGGCATTTTTTATTTCTTCAGGTACGCTATATAAGTATACATTTTGCTGAAATTTTGTCTCTTTGTCCATCTTCTTTTTAAGTTTACATGCACGGTATGAGAATTCTAGAGTATTATTGTTAACTTTAGGAAGGTAAGCATATCCTTCTAATTTATTTTTGCATTCTAGCAAGTTTTTACATGTTTGACAATTACTGTATTCTTGATAGCTTTCTTCTAGAAGCGATGTGTATTTTTTTAACTGTTCTTTTTTTAATTTTATTTTACTTACAAATTCTTTAAATCCATCTTTTTTTAAAGCTTCATCGTAAGCTTCATCTAAAATATCATTTAAGTTATTCTTGGGATTTAAATGTTCTTTTATTTTTTGCATACTTATCCTCCTATAAGCTATTTAATTTTTTTTCTAGTTCTTTTATGTCTTCTTCAGTAGCTATGTTTTCTTCTATATTTTTATTATACCAATCTGGTTTTTCTTCTTTTTTAATTGTTTTGGTTTTTGGTTTTTTGGCTTTATTTTCTTTCTTACATATTTCCATGGCTTCTTCGACTGTTTTTATATTGCTTCTTTTCCACTGTGAGGCGATTGTTAATACAAAATTTCTGGTAAGTTTATTGTCATTTATTTTAAGAACGTAGTCAATTAAAACATTAACAACTCCCGGATTTAATTCATAATCCAAAAGAAGAGTTTCTAATAGACTTAAATCGGTTTTGCTTGGCTTTATTCCTTTATTTTTGCCGGTTAAGAAGTCATATGGTGTTGTTGTTTCAAAGGTATATATTAGTTTTGATTTTTTTGATGTATCACTAACTGCTTTTCTTAAATACTCTGGCTGCTTTTTATATATTAATGATGGTGAAGTGTTTTTGTTTTCAAATGTATAGTAATTATGGCAATTTTCTCTTAATTTATCTTTATCAATTACTTTCTTTTCATTTACTGAATTTCTTATTAGTTCGCCTATTATCTCTTCATCAAAATTATATATAAATGATAATTTATATAATAATTCTTTTATTTCTTTACTTATGCTTCGGTGATT
>CAZKKR010000005.1:39357-43628 GCA_964553605.1 uncultured Muribaculaceae bacterium
ATACTGCTTAAGATACTATTTATATCTATTTTTTCATCAACTGTTAGTTCTAGATTTTTGACTTTTCTAATACTATTTGTATCAAAAACTTCGGCAGTATTTATAATATCAAAAATTTCACTAAATTTAGAAGTTATATCTTTATATCCTGTTAAATCTACTTTAGGAATTGTAAATGTTTTTACAAGTTTTTTAAATTCTCTTTTGCCAATATTACTTTCTAAAGTGGTAGCTAATATAGGGTTATCTAAAAATTCCTTTGGGTCTAATGGTGAATATAGCTCATAAACATAGTTATTTATGCTATCTTCTCTAAGATAAGTTTTCATAAGTCCTATGCCTTCAAGTTTTTCTCTGGCTTCTAAAATGTCTTCTAATTTTAATCGCATGGTTGCCATTAAGCTATGATGGGTGTAGTCGGTAGATATTATATCTAATGTATCTAAATTTGCCCATAAGGTGAAATATAAATTTATGGCTGTTGATCCGATTACTGGTTCATATAGTTTTATTAAGATTAATCTATCCTCGTTATTTAGTATTGTTGCATTTTTTACAATATAAGTATCAGCGGGAAAAAGATTTTTAGCCATACTTTCACCTTCTTTCTAAATATAGTTTATCACATTTTTTTGAAAGAAAAAAGAACTTTTAAAGTTCTACATTATGATAAACATTTTGAACATCTTCTACTTCGTCTAACATTTCAATTAGACGGTTAAATGTTTCTAAATCTTCGCCTGTTAAAGTTACTTTTTCTTTTGGAAGCATTGTTATTTCATCCATATCAAATTCAATATTTGGTATCTTTTTAGAAATTGCCTCTTTTATTTTATATAAGTCATTAGGAGCACCATATACAATTGTTTCACCATCTTCTGTTTCAATATCAACAACGTCAATTCCTTCTTCAATTAAAGCTTCTAAAGTTTCCTCGTCGGAAAGACCTTTGAAACTGACTACTGATAAATTATCATACATATAACTAACGCTGCCTTGAGCTCCCATTTTAACATGGCATTTGTTGATTACGGCTCTTATACTACTGACACTTCTATTTACGTTGTCAGTTAAACATGTAGCAATAGCTGTTGATCCAGCTGGTCCAAAAATTTCATAATTTGCTGTTGTATAGGTTTCGTCTGCACCACTACTAACTTTATCGATAGCTCTTTTTACAATGTCATTTGGCACTTGATCTTTTTTGGCTTTTTCAACTAATCTTTTTAATGTTGGATTTCCTTCTAATTCTGTTCCTCCGTTTTTAGCTGCTTGATATATTTCTCTAGCATACATTGAATATAATTTGGCTTTAGCTGCACCTGTTTTTTGGATGCTGGCTTTTCTTACCTCATAAGCTCTTCCCATTTAAAATCTTCCTTTCTGTGCTTTTGATATAGCGTCTTTAGCTGCTGCTTGTTCAGCGGCTTTTTTGCTACCGGCAATTCCCACTCCATAAACAATACCATCAATTATGGCTTCCACCTTGAACTCTCTATTATGAGCAGGGCCGGTTTCTTTGGCTAGTTTATATTCTAAACTTTTTTTATCGGTTTGAACGTATTCTTGAAGAATCGATTTGTAATCGTCAAAAAAATCAATTTCGTGATTTTCGATATGTGGAACTATATTTTCATTAAAAAATCTTTTCACAACATCTAATCCTTGGTCAAGATATAGTGCTCCCAAAAATGATTCAAAAACATCAGCTAATATGGCTTTTCGTTTTCTTCCACCACTAGCTTCTTCACCGACGCCTAATTTTAGATATTTTTCTAATCCAAGATTTTTGGCGTATTCATAGTTAGCTGTTGTGCATACATAATGCGCTCTTAACTTGGTCATCTCTCCTTCATCATATTCATATCTATTATAGAGATATTCACTCATTAAAAGTTCTAAAACGGCATCCCCTAAGAACTCTAATCTCTCATAACTTACTGTATCGTTTTCATTTGCATATGATGTGTGATAAAAAGCGGTTTCATATAAATTTATCAGATTTGGTTTTATATTTAAATTATCTAATAGTTCCATTTGAATCACCTATACTATTATAGCATACTTTTTGTTTTTTTGACGTTTTATTTGTTAATGGTAAAAGTTTTGTTTTACTTTTACTACTCTTTTATAGTATAATTATTTTGAGGATATATGAAAAAATTATTGATTGGTTTAATTAAAATTTATCAAAAAATTCCTGGTCCATGGCATAGAGCTTGCCGGCATGTACCGACTTGCTCAAATTACGCGATTGAAGCAATTGATACTTATGGTAGTTTTAGAGGTGGAATTATGGCTTTTAAGAGAATATTAAGATGTACACCTTGGGGCTCTAGCGGCTATGATCCAGTTATTAAGGAGGTTCATAATGAAAAAAATAATTAGTTTATTTTGTATATTTGTAATTTGTTTTAGTACGGCCGGTTGTATAAAAAGAGACAGCATGGAAAATATTACTATTTATACGACTAATTACCCTTCATATTATGTTACAAAAAAACTTTATGGTAAATTTAGTAAAATTGAAAGTATTTATCCTAAAGGTGTTAATATTGAAAAGTATTCTTTAACAAGTAAGCAGATAAAAGATTATAGTAATTCAAGTTTATTTATATTTAATGGTCTTAGCGATGAAAGAGAAATAGTTAATAAAATGCGTAAATATAATAGAGACTTAAAAATTATTGATACTACTTTATCAATGGAATATGTTTATGATATGAATGAGCTTTGGCTTGATCCAGCTAATCTACTGATGATGGCCCGAAATATAAAGGCTGGTTTTAATGAATATATTGATAGTTATTATTTAAGTAGTAATATCGAAAAAAATTATGAAAATTTAAAAATTGATGTTTCTAATTTAGATGCTAAATTTAAAGAGACTGTGTTAAATGGTAATTCAAATGTCATTGCTACCTCTAATAGCATGTTTAAATATTTAGAAAAATATGGTTTAACTGTTTATGTGCTTGATGAGAATGATTCTAATATTCAAATTACGACTAATGAGGTGCGCAGTTTAATACATGCTGGCAAGATTAAATATATCTTTATTCGAAATGACGAAGAAGAAAATAGTGTTATTAAAAATCTTGTGGCTAATGGAGCTACTATTCAAAAATGGCATACACTTTCTAATTTATCAGAATCTGACAGCAATGATCATAAAGATTATTTCGATATCATGAATGAGAATTTGGAATTACTTAAAAATGAATTATATAAATAGCGAGCTAAAAAATAGCTCGCTTTAATAATGGAATTATTAATATTACCCCAATTATGATTAATATATTTTCTTTTAAAATGTTAATAATGCTTATGTGCAATTTTCCTTTTAGATAAATGTTTTGAGTATCTATTAATTTATTCTTATAATAAATCTTTACAATTCCCAATTTTTCTTTAGTAAATGGAGTTACTACTTCTACTCCTTTATATTTATACTTAATATCTTTTTCATTATAATTATTTGGTAAATATTTGATTACATCTTTTTCAGGATATACTTTTAATTTTTCTTCTTTAGCGTATTTTGTTTTTAAAGTTTTAAAACTCTTTTTTTTATCAACTATTTTTATGTTACTGTAATTTTGAATAAAATAATCGTAAATTGTTTTAGCATCTTCTATATGATGTGGTGCTTTTTTATCATATAGTGCTCCTAAAGTTATTAATATGTAATTTGTTTCTTTTTCACTAGCAATTGTCGCTAAGCAAAGGCCAGCTCCGCTTGTTGTACCAGTCTTTCCACCTTGTATATAAGGAACTTCTATATTAAATGCTTTGGCATTTTTTTGTATGGTGCTTTTTAATATTAGCTTCCCATCTGTCGTTTTATATTCTTTTGTTTTTATTATTTCTGTAAATTCTTTGTTTTTTAAAGCTTCTTTAAAAATTATCAATAAATCTTCGGCAGTTGAATAATTGTTTTCATCATCTAGGCCTATTACATTACTAAAATGAGTGTTTTTTAATTTTAATTTTTCAGCTTTTTGATTCATTAATTTTATAAATTCTTCTTCACTACCTACCGTATTTCTCACTAAGGCTTTGGCGGCATCAGCTCCAGATGGTAAAAGAAGTCCATATAGTAAATCACGGTAAGTGACAACTTGACCGTTGGTGAAGCCAGCAGTTACTAAATTGGCTTCTGTTATTCCTTTAAAATCATCTTTTGTTATTGTTATTTGTTTATCTAAATCATTTGTGTTTTCTATCACTACTAGAGCTGTCATTATTTTAGTCAGTGAAGCGATTTGGAC
>CAZKKR010000006.1:0-36962 GCA_964553605.1 uncultured Muribaculaceae bacterium
TTATCTATATCAAAAAAATTGTCATTTATATCTATCCAATATAGTTTATTTACTTCTTCTATTAAATTTACTTTTTTATTTAATATTCCATAATATACTTCTAATTTTATATTAAACGTAAGATATTCAAGATTCATAAAATGTTTTAAGTTTATATCTTCTTTGGTAATAGCTGTTTCTTCTAAAAGCTCTCTATAAGCTTCATTTAAACTATCATTTTCTTTTTCTATTTTACCGCCTACTAAATTATATTTTCCTTTATATGGTTCTTTGGTTCTTTTGCACATTAATAATTTTTCTAATTTCTTATCAAAAACAAATATTATATTGTAATTTTGCATGTTTATTCATTATTTCCAATCATAAAGCACACCATATATTTTTCATATTCAATAAAATAAACTTCTTCAGCAAAATAAAAACTACTTAGGCCTCCTTCACATCTACTTAAAAAATCTGTTATCTTATTAGCTTCATAAATTTTTACAGGATTTCCTATTTCACATTTTATTAAGTGAAGCATACTGTTTATTAATTTTTCATTATTATTAAGCCAGTTCTTAAAAATATCATTTATGTTTTTATTTGAAATAGTTAATTTTATTTTATTTTTAGGTATTTTATAATCTTTTGAAAAATCTTCAGTAAAATTTTTTGATTTATAGCAGTTAGCTTCAATAAAAGAAGGGCTGCCATTTATGGCTGAGGCCATATGAGTTAGTCCAGTAAGATAGGCACTTATTTTCTTTTCTATCATTTTTCATTTCCTTTTCTAATGACTTTATTTTATCATATTTAATTGTATTAAAAAAGTAGATATTATCTACTTTATTTATATATTACTAAATCTTCAATGTTTTTTCTAATATTATGAGCTGCATTTTCTTTAGCATCATCGGCTTTATATCCTAACATTAGTAAACATACTGGTGTTAAATTTTCTTTAAGTTCAAATAATTTTCTTATCATATCTTGGTCAAACATTTCAACCCATGTATTATCAACTTCTAAATTAGTAGCTTCAAGCATCATGTGTGTAGTTACAATTGAACAGTCCATTTCATATGTTGAATAGTCTTCCTTATGGAAAGCTTCATTTTTATCACCGCAAACCAATAATACTGTTTGGGCATTATATCTGCATGGGGATGCCTCATCAATTTTGGAAAGGCCTTCATCTGTTTCAATTACATAAATTTTAAATGGTTGATTATTTTTAGCTGTAGGTGCGAGTCTACCAGCTTCTAATATTTTAATTAATTTTTCTTTTTCTAATTTTTTGTCACTATATTTTCTAACAGCTGTTCTTTTTCTTATAATTTCTTCAAAATCCATATTACTCCTCCAATAATATTATACTACAAATTACTTATTTTTATAATAATCCATATATTTAATACCTATATTTTTGTATAAATCTACTGATCTAGGAAGATTTAATAATTTAGCAAATATTAAATTATATAGTTCATCAAATAAAAATATAAAACAAATGGTTATAGTAAATGCTAGAAAAAATTCTTTTTTTATTTTAGTTGATAAGTATATACAGGTAGGTACTATTCCATAAATTAAAAGTAGCGCGGATAGTCCAAAAAATGTTACACTTCTTAAACATACAAATCCACCGATATTTCCAAAATTTAATATTTCAGTATTATAATCCCAGCACCTAATACCATTCATTAGTTTATACATAGCAAGACCTGTAAAATATTCTAGTATTCCTGTTGAAATAAAGGCAATTAAAAATACTAGTAATGGGTGCTTTTTATATTTTTTAGTAAGCATCATTATCATTATTGATCCAGTTGCATATATGTTTATCCATGGGAGAAAATTAGCTCCTCGCCAATAAAATTCTTTCATACCACTATTAAAATAATAAAATATAAATTCATATAGCCATCCAAATATACCAGTTATCACAATTACTAGGCATATTACGCCTATTTTTTGCCATGTTTCTAATTTTAATTCATTATTTAAATATTTATCATATACTTCTTTCATACTTCCACCTAGTTTAATTTTATCACATATAAAAAAAGTAACAAATTAAATTTTTGTTACTTTACATTTTTAAGCTTTTTTTAATTTTTTATTTACACTTTTCTTAGTTGATTTTTTCATACCTGTTTTCTTTTTAGTGATTTTTTCTTCTTTTTTATTACCAACAACTTTAACACATATTACTAAAGCAACAACATATAAAATTAAAGTTGCGATTAAAATATAGTCATATTTTTTGCCAGTCATGTTTAAAATTAATTCTGACATGTTATTTCCAGTAAGACCAGCTACCGCCCATGCTGATAAAGCTAAGCCATGTATTTTGCTGATTTTTTCCATACCAAATCTTTCTGAAAGTAAGGCTGGCAAGGTTGAAAAACCACCACCATAACCTAAGTTAACTATTGATAATAGAATAATTACTAGGCTTGCAAGTATCATTGAATGAGATTTATTTGTAATAGCAAATGGTACTAGGGTAAATAAAGTTATTATAATGCAGCTTGTAAAGATAATTTTATAAACAGTATTTCTTTGTTTCATTTTATCAGAAATAGTTGAATAACCTATTCTACCTAGTGCATTAAAGGCAGCTGTTACTGATGGGATTATACTAATCATAGCAGTTAATACAGCCATTTTAGCAAAAGTTGTTCCTAATATTTGTTTTTCATATGTTATTAAAGCAAGTCCGCAGTGGATGTTGATGAAAAACATTAACCATATACCTAAGAAAGTTTTATCTTTAAACATGTTAAGAGCTTTGAAATCTTTTTTGGCAATATCAGGTTCAACCCATCCATCTGGTTTTTTAAGTAGGAAGTGTCCTAATAACATCATTACAAAATATACAGCTCCTAAAATATAAAACATCTCAGATATACCTAAATTTTTTTGAATTAATTCCATTATTGGGGTGGCAATTGCTTTAGCTAAACCGAAGCCCATAATAGATATTCCAGTAGCTAATCCTTTTTGCTCAGAAAACCATAACATTAAAGTTTTAACAGGGGTTAAATAACCTATTCCAAGGCCAATACCCATGATGCATCCATAACATAAATATATTCCTAATAATGCGGCAAGTCCTGTGGTGTGCTGGATAAATAATCCTGTTCCAATCATTCCAACGGTAAAACATATGCAGGCAATCAATGATGATTTATGGATATCTTTTTCAACCATTCTTCCGGCAAATGCGGCTGACATTCCTAGAAAGAATATAGCTAGTGAAAAAGCCCAACCTAAAGCAAAGGTACTCATACCTATTTTAGCCCCAATTGCTTCTTTAAATGTAGACCAGCAGTAAACAGTTCCAATTGAACAGTGAATAAGTAGAGCTGGAATAGCTGCTCTGGTCCATTTGTTACTTAGTTTTTTCATTTGAATCATACTCCTTAATACTTTTTAATTCATTATAGCACTAATTCTATGTTTGTTAAAGACAAAATTAAAAAAACAAACTATAAAGTTTGTTTTAAAATTTCTTTTCTTCGATTTTTAAATTTAATTTTTTATCAACTGTTACCTTATATTTTACCTTTTTTTCTACTCTATTACTGGTAATACTTTTGTATTTAAAAGTAATAGTTGTTGTTCCTTTTTTCATTCCTTTAAAAATGTATGTTTCAGCAACTTCCCCACCAGCTAAGTTTTTATTTTTAGCTTTGGCTTTTTTGGCTTTAAATTTAACTATTTTAGGGTTTTCAATTTCATAAACCCAGTTATATGGAACACCACCATTTGTTTTTAGGGTTATTTTTCCGGCTCTTTTATTAGTGGTTAAAAAAACTAGTATTATTATGAAAAATATAATTGTGCATAATATTAATATCTTTTTTTTCATATTTACCTCCTAAAATTTACCCATTTTAGTAAATGGAAAAATTATAATATCAGTTTTTCCAGTAATCTGTTTACTATTTATTAGTCCTATTATTCTACTATCGGTAGAATTTGTTCTATTATCACCTAAAACAAAATAATAGTTTTTAGGAATTTTTTTATAACCGAGTTCTTTTATATTAAAATCATATGTTTGCTGATCATTTTTTAAAAATTTTTCTTTTACATATTTTCCATTTATATATAACTTGTTATCTTTGTATTCGACAGTTTCACCAGGAAGTCCGATAATTCTTTTTATTAATTTGTCTTTGTTATTTTTAAAAACTATAACATCAAATCTTTTATAATTTTTATCAAATTTTTTCAACAATAATATTTCTCCATTATTTAAAGTAGAATACATTGACATTCCTTCTACCTCAACAGGTGTCATTATGTAGCTTCTAAATAATACAACGATTATGACAATTATGATATATGGAAATACTTCTTTGAAAAAATTAGTTCCTTTTTTTCCCATTTTATTATCCCCTTTAACAAGAAAAAATAAGGTTTGGCCTTATTTTCTTTCTTTAATTTTTGATTGTCCTTTAAGGTCACGTAAATAATTAAGTTTAGCTCTTCTAACTTTACCTTTTCTTATAACTTCTACGCTATCAATTTTTGGTGAAGAAAATGGAAATGTTCTTTCAACTCCAACACCACTTGATTTTTTTCTAACAGTGAAGTTTTTACTTACGCCACTACCTTTAATGGCAATTACTATACCTTCAAACGCTTGAATTCTTTCACGTTTTCCTTCGATGATTCTAACGTTAACTTTTACAGTATCACCTACACGGAATTCAGGTAAATCAGTTCTGATTTGGCTTTTCGTTATTTTATCTACCAAATTCATAGTCTCACTCTCCTTTTGTAAATCTATGATCATAAGTAACGAATCCCAGCGGATCACGACGTCAATAATTGTAACATATTTTTATTTAAAATTCAACTATCTTTTACGTCCTATTTGAATTTCATTCTGATAGTATAGTTCTTTTAATTTGTTTTTTAACTCTTTTTCAACCAAATTTACTTTTTTTATAAGGGTATTTATATATTTTTTGTCTAAAAATTTGGCGTATTTATTTATGATTATACTTTTATATCTATCAGTATCTTCAATAACTAGTTCTAAAGCATCACCATCAGTATCATCATCATCTATTACAGTTAAAAGAAAATTCAAGTAAGCATTTAGTTTTCTTTTAGTTTTTCTTTTTAGAACTTTTTCAATTAATTCTGGTTCAACAAGGGTTAAATGGCCAACTTCAATTCCTTCATAAGGAATTTTATTTTGTGGTTTAATACCGAATCCTTTAATATTATCACAATCAATATAGCCATGAATGATTTCAGTATTTTTTTTATCAACTATATAGTATCTTTTACTCATTTTTATCACCCTCTAGTAAATCAGGTCTTCTTATTCTTGTTTTTTTTAATGCCTCTTCTTCTCTAAATTTTTTTATGTTTTCATGGTGGCCAGATAATAAAACATCCGGAACTTTCATCCCACGGTATTCAACTGGTTTAGTATACACAGGATAATCAAGTAAATTATTGTTAAATGAATCATTTAAGTGAGATTCTTTTTCAATAACTCCATCTAATAACCTCACTATACTATCAGTTATTACCATACTTGGAAGTTCTCCACCAGTTAATACATAATCACCGATACTTATTTCTATATCTGCTAAAGTTCTTATTCTTTCATCAAAACCTTCATAATGACCACATATTATTATTAAATGTTTTTCTTTAGATAATTCATAAGCTGTTTTTTGCTTATATGGTTTTCCTTGTGGTGTCATAAGTAAAATTTTGCATTCTTTGGTCTTAATATCATCAATTGCTTCAAATATAGGTTCTGGCATTAGGACCATGCCTCTTCCTCCACCATAGCCATAATCGTCGACTTTTTTATGAGGATCTTTACTGTATTTCCTTATGTCGTGAATTTTTATTTCTACTTTATTATTTTCTATTGCCCTTTTAATGATTGAAGTTTTTAAAAAGCCTTCAAACATTTCTGGGAATATTGTCAATATATCAATTTTCATCAATAAATCCTTTTATTAAGTCTAGATGTATATCTTCATTTATTTCTTTTACAAATTCATCGACATAAGGAATTAAATACTCCTTATCTTCATTTTTAACAACTAATAATTCTTGGTTTATATTCTTTCTTATTTCTTTTAAAATCCCTATATATTTATTTTTGTCATATACTTTTTTGCCATATAAATCTTCATTAAGTATACCGGGAAATATATATTCTTCCTTGTTTATGTAAATTTCTTTTCCTTTTAAAGGTAAAATATCATTAATGTTTTCTATTCCTTCTAACGTAATCATGTCATATTTTTGATGTTTTCTATATGTATTTATTTTATATTTTATGTCATCTATATATATACTATTACCCTTTTTAAAAACAACTTCTTTATATTTAAAAGAAGAGATGACCTTTGCTTCACCTTTAATTCCATGGGTATTAACTAGTTTACCTATATAAAGCATTTAATCATCTCCTAACTTAATTCATATAAAATTATACTTGTAGCTACCGCAACATTTAAGCTTTCACATTTTTCATTCATGGGAATGTATATATTTTCATGAGCTAGACTTACTAATTCTTCACTGACCCCGTTTCCTTCATTTCCCATTATTATAGCAAACTTTTTTATTTTTTCAATATCTTTTATATTTTTTCCACCGTCTACTTTAGTAGCATATACTTTATGTGTACTTTTTATTTTTTTTATGGTTTCTGTTAATTCTTCTTTTATGATATTAGCATTAAAAATCATGCCTTGTGAAGCTCTTATAACTTTGGAACTATAGATATCCGCGCATTTTTCATTTATGATGATTGTATCGATATTAAAGGCAACGCTGCTTCTGATAATCGTTCCTATATTCCCAGGATCTTGAACACTATCTAAAATTAATACTTTTCCTTCTTTAAAAGTCATTTGTTTTTTTTCACATATGCCAAATATTCCTGTCGGATTTTCTAATTCAGTTAAATATTTTATGACATTTTCACTTATTTCATTTGTTTCTACATCTAATTTATAAGAACTATTTTGTGGTGTTAATAGTTCTTTTAAGTATCCATTGTCGTAAGCTTCTTTAACTAAATGTTTTCCTTCAACTAAGAATAAGTTTTCTTTGTCTCGATATTTCTTTTGTTTTAACATATTTATGTCTTTTATTTTTTGATTATTTATCGAACTATATAACATGCTTCTCACCTAAATTAATTTTAACAAAAAAAAGGATTAAAGTAAATTAACCCTTTTAATTTTATGTGCCATCACATCTTATATCTTCATCATTATACTGATATGTATATGTATATTGATTAGTTTGGGTGGATTTTTCTATTTTAACTGTTCCTTTAAAAGTTCCACCTTTTGGATTTTCTAACTGTGATTCTTCTAAATATCCTTCATCTTTAAGATTTTCTAAGCTTAAAGATTTTCCCTCGCTATAGTCTGCGTAGGGGTGAGCTGAAACATAATTTTTAGTAGCTCTTTCAAATATTTTTATTTGATTTTGACATAATGTTTCAGAATTTTCTTTAATTAATCCTTGAATAATCGGAGTTACAATAAGCCCTATTATTCCTAGTATTACGACAACGCCCATAAGTTCTATTAGGGTAAACCCTTTCATATTATCACCTACTTTAAATTTTATATTTTATTTTTTGTAGTGTCAATTGTTTTTGATAATAATTAACTTTTCTCTTTCTATTTCTTTCAATTTGTTTTTGATTTTTTCTTCACACTTTTTATAATGTGGTTTTAAAGATAAAATATTTAAATATTTATTTATTATTTTTATATATTCTTCATTTTGATTTTGCCTATATTTTTCAATATATATGTATATTAGTTCTTCATATGATTCATCTATCTTATCTAAGGTGTATTCAAAATACTCTATAGCTTTATTAATATCTTTTTCTATTTTAGCTTCATATGAGCCATTTAGATAAAAGTATTTTGCTAGATTGAAATATGCCCAATAATTTAGAATGCTGCGCGGAACATCTAAAGCTTGTCTATAATACTCGTAGGCTTTTTGCATATCTTTTTCAACATATATTCCTTTTTGATACCATTGCCCTAATTTATTAGAGGCCCAGCTTTCTTCTAAGGATGCGCTAAAAAGGTAATGTTCATAAGCTTTTTCATAATTGCACTCTTTCTCATAAAGTTTTCCTAAGTTATTATGGGCATATACATAGTCATTAGCAGCAGCTTTTTCAAAATAAGAAATTGCCTTTTTAATATTTTTTTCTTCATTTGGGACTAAGCCATTTAAGTAGCATAAACCAATTGTGTTGGTGGCAGCAACACTTCCAAGACTTTCGGCATTTTTTAAATACTCGTAGGCTTCATTTATTTCTTCTTCTTTTTTACTACCTATTTGACCATCTAATAACATTTTGGCAATTAGCCAGTTAGCTCTTGGATTATTCTTTTCGGCGGCTATTTTAAAATATTCATAAGCTTTTATATATCTAGGTTTTCCAGTCATTCTTCCAGAATATTCCATTTCACCCAATTCGAAAGCCGCGTATGCATTTTTTTCTTTCGCAAGTTTTTTTAATGAATAAGCGTGATTAATTCCGTCTTGAAATTGAATTTTTAAAAACTTTTCTAATTCATACATCGAAATATTTGTATTATTTAGGATGTTTTCAAATAATTCTCTTTGATTTTTTTCGATATATATTGGTTGTTTTTTTTCTAGAACTATATATATTAAAATTTCACAAAGGGCGTTATATATTTCATCTTCATTAATTAATTTATTTAAATTCTTAGTAAAATCTGTATTTATTGTTTCATCATTTTTGGCCAGATTATATAATTCCAAACATAATTTTTTAAAAATACCTTCATTTAATAACTTTATTATGCTTTCATGTTCCAAATCATGGTATATTTGACCTTTGATGATTGAAATTAGTGAAAGCATAGTCTCATCAAATTCTTTATTTGGATAATTTTTTCTTTTTATATATATTTGTTTAAAGTCGGTTCCAATTGAACGGTAACCTATACAATAATTATTTATTGTTGAGTCACTTACATCTTCAACACCAAATATTGCATAAAAGATTTCTGTTTGGCTAGCAAATGTCTTATTTAAAGAAAATTCTTTGACAATTCTACAAAAGTTTCCTAAGGATAAATGTCTTTGGTTGTTATTCATTTTTAAATATTTTGTGTCCATAAATATCACCATATTAATTATATCATATTTTGGGGGTTTTGTGGGTGTTTTTTTCTTTTTTGTGGACTACACATACTAGTATTTTAAAGAAAAACGCAATATAATGTGGTTGAAGGGAGATTTTTTATGAAAAAAATATGGAAAAGTTATAAAGTAACTATTCTACTCGTCTTAGCTTTAATTATTGGGGCTATATGCGGTCTTGTCTTTAAAGAAGACGTAAACGTGGTTAAACCACTTGGGGATTTATTCTTAAATTTACTTTTTGTAACAATTGTTCCTCTACTATTTTTAACAATTAGTACGACAATTGCGAAAATGGATTCACCAAAAAGACTTAGAAAAATTTTTGGAAGAATCTTAATTGTTGCCTTAATAACTTCTTTGATTGCCATTTTCTTTGGTATTGCAACTACAAAAACTTTTAAACTTGTCGATGTAAAAGACACCGAAGTGATTAGAGAGGCTTTTTCAAGTGAGAAAGTAACTAGTCCTAAGCTTAACTTTTTAGAAAGCACTGTTCAGTTAATTAGTGTTAATGACTTTAGCGGACTTCTTTCTAAAGGTAATGTTGTAGCTATAGTTGTATTTGCAATTATCTTTGGATTTGCAATGAGAAAAGATAAAGAAAAAACAAAACCACTTCTTGATGTTCTAGAAGCTGCAAATAAAACTATAATGAATTTAATCAACATAATTATGTACTACGCACCTATTGGTCTTGGTTGTTATTTTGCTTCTTTAGTAGGAACATTTGGTGGTGAGATTGCAAAAGGATACTTAAGAACTTTTGTTATCTATACAGTTTGTGCATTAGTATTCTATTTTGTATTCTATACATTATATGCATTCTTAGCTGGTGGTAAAAAAGCTGTTAAGGCTTTCTGGTCAAATATTTTTGAACCTACATTTACAGCTTTAGCTACTTGTTCTTCAGCTGCTAGTTTGCCAGTAAATATCGACGCTGCTAAGAAAATGGGTATTCCTGATGATGTTTCTGAAACTTTTGTTGGTTTAGGTACTAGTTTACACCAGGATGGTTCTATTATCGGATGCGTATTTAAAATAATGTTCTTAGTTAGCCTATTTGGAAATGATGTTTCAATTTGGCAAATAGTAATAGTATCACTTTTAGCAGTTCTTCTTATAACTGCCGTTCCAATTGGTGGTGGTACTATATCAGAATCATTAATTATTTCAATGTTAGGTTATCCAATGGCTGCTTTACCACTTCTTACTATGGTAGCTACAGTTATTGATCCACCTGCAACTGTACTTAACGTTGTTGGTGATGAATCTGCAGCTATGCTTGTTGCAAGAAGTGTCGACGGTAGTGACTGGATGACAAATAAGAATAAATCAAAATAAAAAAGGAAATTAATTTTTCCTTTTTTTATATCCATACACCGTAAATTAAGGCACCTAATGTAGAAATAAATCCTACTACCCAAAATAATTTAACAATATCTGATTCAGTCCAGCCTAATTCTTCAAAATGGTGATGAAGAGGTGCTTTTAAGAATACTTTTTTATGAAATTTTCTAATAGCAATTAGCTGAATAATACTTGATAATGTTTCAATAACAAATACTGCTCCAACGACTGCTAAAGTTAGTTCATGGTGAGTTATTATGGCTGTTGTGGCCAAAACACTACCTAAAGCTAGAGAACCCGTATCTCCCATAAACACTTTAGCTGGGTGGGTATTATAAAGTAAAAAGCCAATTATTGAACCAACTAAAGTAAATAAAAATATTGCTATATCTTGATTACCAACTACATAGATGCTTCCCCATGAAATAACTCCATATGCAAGTAAAGCCATAGCACTTAAACCACCACATAGGCCATCTAACCCATCAGTTATGTTAACTGCATTGGTTGTTGCTGTTAATAAGAATAATACGAATAATGGATAACACCATCCTAATTCTAAATGAAATCCAAATAATGTTATATCTAGGGCGGATGTTCCACCGCTATTTGCATATATTAGATAAAATATTATCGATATTAAAAGTTCAAATACGAGTTTTACTTTTATTTTCAACCCTTTGTTGTTGCTGTATTTTATTTTTAACCAATCATCGGCAAATCCTAATAAAGCATACGCTAAGAAGACAAATATAATAATTATTAAGTTAGCACTTATTTCTACAGATCCTCTTAAATATAAAATGAACATGGTAATAAGTGGCGGTATTATAAATATGAGGCCACCGATAGTTGGTGTACCATTTTTCTTTTGATGTCTTTCATTTATATGTTTTGAAACAGTTTGTTTCGCATTGACATTTCGTAAAATGGGAATTAATATTAATCCTGTAATAGCTGCTATAATAAAACCTAGCCCTAAGGCAAATAACGACTTACTAAGTGTAAGCATAAAATCACTTCTTTCTTACATATTGATTTTATCATAATTGGGCTGGGCATGTAAACTATAAAAGCTGTTTCACTGTTTTATAGACATTAATTTAACAAAAGAAATAGGCTTACCCTATTTCTTTTTTTAATATTTCCATTATCTCTTGTGGGTGCGTTTTAGCAATATTGTGCCCACCCTCTTTTATTAAATGTACTCGCTCATTTAATTTTTTTGATATATTATTTATTATGTATTTTGGATTAACCATGGTGTCTTTTTCCCCATATATTATGGTTAGTTTTTGAGGATCTATTTGTTTTAAATCATCTAGTAATTCAACCCTTACAATATTTTGATAGGTTCCTCTTAAAAATTTTGTTCCGGAAACCATATATTTATTTTTTACAACATATATTAAATATATATCTCTTAGAAAATTTCTTATTGGGTTTAAAAATGTTGGTGTTTTTATATATTTTTTAGATTTGTCTTTATTTCTAGTAATTGCTGGGCTTATTAATATTAATTTTTGATTATTATCATATTCCTTATTATATTGAATAGCCACGGCCCCACCAAAAGAATACCCTAAAATATAGTCTACTTTTAATTTATTTTTGTTTAGGTATTCGTTAACATAGGCTGCAAAATCTGATAGTTTCCAAGCCTTATTTGGTTCTTCTTGCCCACAAAATCCTGGAAAATTTATTTTGTATATTTCATATTTTTTGTCTAAAGCATCAACAAATTCTTTGCGGTTGTGCCAAGCATCTTTTTCTTTTGTTTGATTTGTATAATTTAAATTATTCCATCCGTGTAATAATAATATTTTTTTCACTTAGTCTTTCTCCTTTATTATTATGTATTTTTCTCTATCATATATATTTAAATTTTTTTCGTCAAACTTATCCCAAACGCGGTAATAACCACTGTAATGATAAATGATTTCGCCGTCTAATTTTTTTATGAAATCATTGTTGTCGACAATCACAACATTTTTTTCGTTTTTAAGTTCATCTAGATAATCAATATCGCTGAATATGAAAACTTTTTCAAACTTATTGAAGAAATCAACTATATTTTTTATTCTAAAGGTGTTTTCGGCAGATCCAACTTTTCTTAACACTAAGTATTTTTTTGAATATAAAGAGTCGGCTATTTCATTCATTCTTTCATATGTGGTGACATCACCATCAAAAATAATTTCTTTACCAAAGGCTTTTTTCTTATTTAATCTATTTTCTACTGGTTGATAGCCTTCCATTCCTTTTTTTATTTGTTCATTTGTGAGTTTTAATTTTTTGGCAATTTTATAACATGTCATATATTGAATTTCAGCTAAAGCGCTTAAAATAAATGGTTTTATTTTTTCTTCATCATCTATTAAAAAGCAATTATCCACTACTTTTATTTGTTTTTTATCAATATAATTTATTTGTAAATTTTGATTTTCAAAAAGTTCCTTTTCTTTATACTTTATTATTCCATTTTCTAATTTTATATTTTTTAAATATTCATCCTCTTTATTTATATAAGCATATTTGGCATTTCGCATTATTTCTGCCTTATACATGCATATATCATCTACGGTATTTAATTTTTCAACACCTAAATGTGAAGACTTTATGTTTAAAATTGAAACTATTTCTGGTTTTAACAGTGTACTTAAAATTCGAACATGGTTGTGATAATAAAGAGAATTTTCTAATATTACATATTCAATATCTTCCTCTAAGAAATTGATGATATTGGCCTTTAAATTTATTGGAGTTATTCTTTTACTATAAACTCTTAAAACTTTATATTTTTCTTTTAAAACTTTTTCCAGAAGACCTACAGCGGTTGTTTTTCCAACACTTCCCGTAAAGGCAATGACTTTTGCTTTGCTTTTATTTAATGTATATTCATATATCATATCAATTGTGTCATTGATGTTTTCAACAACTATATATTTTGCATCTTTAGGCGCGTCTTTTTGCATGTCTGGTTCTATGACGTATGTATAATTAGGATGTTTTTCATATATGTCTTTGAAAAATGGGCGTAGATCAAAATTATTTATATACCATCCGCGGTTTTTTTCTTCTTCTTTGGTATATGATAAGAAATATAAAGGATTTTTCGCATCATCTTCATATTTAATACTTAAACCAATTACTCTAAGATAGTCGAAAACATCTTCGTTTTCAACATTCATTGTTTTTATAATTTTACACACTTTCGATAATTCTTTAAATGTTATTTTGTTCATATTACCTCCAAATATCCTATTTTAAAATGGATTTTCCTTCTTAAAAATATCATTTTATATATCTTTTGTCAATTAAATTATATGTATTTATCACACTAGATTTGTACATTAAAATTTGTGATTTTTCTTATTTTTTACTTTTCTTAACAAGACTTTTAAATAATGGTAAATTTTGATCTTCAAGCTCTGGATGAAACTGAACTCCTATTATAAAATTATCTCCTTCTATAGCTTCAACTATACCATCAGGACTTTTCCCAGTTATTTTAAATAACTTACTATTATTTAAAATTTCTTCTTTTACAGCGAAATTGTGTAGTGATGGAAAGTTACTGCTTCTTCCATATATTTTATATAATTCACTTTTCTTATCAAAAATTACTTCATGTTTTGAATCTTCTATCTTATCTAAAATAAATGGATCTAATTCATTATGCCCTTCTATTTTTTCTAAAAAAAATTCCTCATTTTCTGGTTTAAAAAAGTTTTCTATTTTACTATATGTTAAGGTACTTCCTAAAGTTTCATAAACCCAATTATATCCAGCTAGCGCTTGCATACCTAAACATATTCCCAAAATAGGCTTGTTTTTTTCTAATGCATAGTGAATCGCACAAATGTGGCTGCTTTCTATTGTAGGCCCTCCCTGAAATATAAATCCATCACATAGATCCATATATTCATTATTAAACTTGCCATCAGGAAATACTATTCCTATTGGAATGCCCCCAGCTTTTATAATCATTTGTGGGTATGTATTTACAAATTTTGTGTAATTTTTAAATGGGCTATCATCATTTATAGTTCTAGGTGAAATCATACCAATAATTGGTTTGCTCATTTTTTCACATCCTTTTAAATTATTATACTACCGCCTTTATCTTTGTCAATTAAGCTTATTATTATAGATATATTTTATGTCATATGTTATAATTAAGGTGGTGATTATTATATGAATATTAATGATTTAATTCTAAGTACAAAAGGGAAACTTATCGGTGAAATAAATTTAGATGAAAAGTACAAGCAAATTAAAACTAGCAGTTTAGATATTCAAAAAGGTGATGTTTTTGTCGCTCTTATTGGTAATACTGATGGTCATAAATACATTCAATCAGCAATTGACAATGGGGCAAAAATACTAATTGTCTCTAAAAAAGTTGAAAGCTCTATACCATATATTTTGGTTAAGGATACTACTTTAGCTTTAGGTGACATTGCTCATTATATGGTTAAAAAGTATAATCCTAGAGTAATTGCTTTAACCGGCAGCGTTGGTAAAACTACTACTAGGAATATATTATTAAATTTATTAAGCAATAAGTATAAGGTACTTGCAAATGAAAAAAATTTTAATAATCATATCGGTGTTCCTCTTACTGTTTTTAACTTAAAAGAGGATACGGAAATTTTGCTTTCGGAGCTTGGGATGAATCATTTAAAGGAAATTTCTTATTTGTCAAAAATGATTAATCCTGAAACGGCCATTATTACAAATATTGGATCATCACACATTGGTAATTTGGGTGGCAAGGAAGGAATATTAAAAGCCAAATTAGAAATATTAGATGGCATGGATAAAAAGGTCCTTTTTGTTAATGGTGATGATGAGTTATTAAAAGGTGTTAAAAATACTATAAAATCTGGTTTTAATGATTATAATGATTTAGTGGGCTATGATTTAAAAAGCAATTTATATTCTTCATCTTTTAAAATTAAATATAATAATAAAGAGTATAAAATTGAAGTTCCTCTTCCTGAACATTTACTTATCGATGTACTTTTATCAATAAATGTGGCCTTATATTATGGCGTTGATATAAACGACATCATTAAGTCTTTAAAGGAATATAAATCTTTTGATATGCGCATGAACATTTTAAAAGATAAAAATAATAATACAATAATTAATGATTGTTATAATTCTTCTTTTGAATCATTAACTGGAGTTCTTAAGGCTCTTCAAGATGAAACACAAGATAAATTATTAATCCTTGGTTCTATTATGGAACTTGGTGATTTTTCAAAAGAAATTCATAAAAGTTTAAAACCTTATATTGATAAAATTACAAATAAAAAAGTTATTTTAGTTGGTGAAGAAATTAAGGCTTTAAAAACTGATGCTTTATATTTTGATAATTATGAGGATGTTATCAAATATTTAGAAAAAGAAAAGATTAAAGATACTTTGATTTTAATTAAAGGTTCTAGAGGTATGAAACTTGAAAATGTAACAAATTATTTCATGGAAAAATGACAGTTTGATAGCTGTCATTTTTATATTCTTTTCATTATTATTCACTGCTTTAATCTTGTATCGATGGAATCATTATGTATTTCATAATATGATACTTTTTCATACTTTGGAACTTCTTTATTATACTCTTTTATTATTTTATCATAGTCATCATTACCAGACACATAAATATTTACAGCAATTTTGTCTTTTTTAATATATGCTTTAACATCTTTTATAAACTGACTTTTACTTTTGATATTATCTTCAATTACTTGGGCCATTACATTTTCCCCATTACTTGTTAATAACATTTTTTTCTTTCTACCTTTTAAATAAATTTTCTTGTTTTTTATATATCCCAAATCGCCGGTATGAAAGAATCCTTCTTTGTCGAATACTTTTTTTGTAAGACTAGAGTCTGTATATCCTAAAAAGACATTGTTTCCTTTTACTATAATTTCCCCTATTCCATCTTCATCTTTATCCACTATTTTTACTTCTATATCTTCAAAAATTTCTCCAACGCTTTCTAAATCATCTTTGCCAGGGTAAGCAATTGTTAAAGATGAAGCTGTTTCGCTTAGGGCATAGGCCTGCATTAACATTAGACCTTTGTCTTTATATTTTTTTCTTGTTTCTTTTGAAATTGGGGCGCCTCCACAAAATAACCATTTTATATTTGTTCCAAAAGCTTTATCGATATTATCTTGATATACTTGCAACAAATTATTATATACGAGTGGCACTGCGCAAAAAATAGTTGGATTTGTTTCTAATAATTCTTTTCCAATATTTTTAGTGCTGCTCGCTAAATATATTTTGAATCCAGCAATCAATGAATACATAAAATTATATATCTCACCGTAAGTGTGATTTAACGGTAAAAACAAATAGGCAGAGTCAGCACTAGTGATGGGGCATCTTCTTAGAAGATTAGTATATCCGGCAAACATATTTTTTAAAGATAGTTTAACTGCTTTACTTTTTCCTGTTGTACCACTAGAAAAAACTATTTTAGCTAATCTTTCTTTAGATTTAACTGGCAATTCTAATAAATCTTTATTGAATTTTGTTTTTATACTATCTATTATAATTGTTTTGATGGTAATCTTCTTTTTAACATTGGCTACCATTTCTGAATAATTTTTACTATATATTAGGCAATCAGGTTTTAATTCTTGAATTCCTGAAATTAAATCTTTTTCTTTCCATTCTTTTGATACTATTGCTGATACTCCAACATAAAATGTTACAGCTAAATCTAATTGCATTAGTTTAGTACTGTTTTCGCATATTATCATTATTTTTTTGTTTTTATACCCTTTTTCTAATAAGTAATTAGCCATTTCTAAACTTTTTTCTATAAATTGGCCATATTTTATGGGTTTGTAAATGCCATTTTCTTTTTCATATATATAATCATTGTTATAGTACTTTTTATAATTAGTTTTAATAATTCTTTTTAACTGCATCTAAATATTCCTTTCTAACAAAACATATTCATATCTTGAACTTATTTTTTCTATGGCATAATTCTGACTAATTTTCCCATCATGGGCTAACGCACCAATGCTTGGTAAGTTACTTTGCTTTAATTCTTCTACTATTGAATATACTATAGCTTTTCCTAAACCTTGGTGTTTTTTTTCTACACCCATATAAAGCATAACATATCCTTTTGGGTGTTTTCTTTGTCTTAAAACTTTTAATATGTTAAAAATAGTCAAATGATATACTGTGTTGTAATAATTTGGAATACTTATGTAAAAGCCCACAGCTTTATTCTTATAATATGCCATTCTAACCATATCCATATTTATTATTTTTTTATAGTCTTTATATAAATTTAGAAAACTTTCTTTTTTCACTTTTTTAAATACTGGGAAATCACTATAAAGTTTTATAATCATGTCATAAATTTCTGCCATACATTTATCAAAGTCTTTTAGTTCAGGTTTGATTATTTTATATCCTAATTTTTTAAATTCTTGATAGTGCTCTGTAAATTTTTTATCATTATATGTTTCATCTACTTTTTCATATTGCTGTGAAGTATAATGATCGCATACATTATATTTATTATCAGTAAATAATTTGTAATAATATTCTTTATTATAAGGTTCGCCTG
The DNA here is from genome assembly GCA_964553605.1 of uncultured Muribaculaceae bacterium. Classification (GTDB taxonomy): domain Bacteria; phylum Bacillota_I; class Bacilli_A; order RF39; family UBA660; genus Coprosoma. The sequence goes on from CAZKKR010000006.1 coordinate 18,155, forward strand.
TGTATGGTCTTTCAAATTTGTTTATTTTTAACCTATATTTAATCCAAAATGAAGCGTCTACGGGGCCTACTATTTTTTTATATTTTTTTGTTTTAGCAAATTTTTCTGCTTCATCAAATAAATACTTTGCAACTTTTTTATCATTAATGCATTCAAAAAAGCCTATGTAACACGTTTTTTTGTCATCCGGGTATTCAGTAATAATAAATCTCCCTACAGCTTCTTTATCTTTATAAATCAAAAATTTGTTTAGTTTGAAATCTTCACTCAATGGATGTTTATTTAATAGAATGTTTTTCATTGCATGGGGATCTTCCATATTTGTTTTTTTTGAGTATAATCGCTTAGGTAAATTTAAAAAATCTTTTATATATTTATCTTCATCTGTAAAACTTATACATTTCATTTTTTACTCCTTTTTATTATTTCAATTTTTCCATTGTTAGCATTCATTTTTAAATAATCTCCGGTTTTTATTGTTTCAGTTGCATCTTCTACCCCAACAATGCTAGGTATGCCGATTTCTCTAGATATAATTGCCGTGTGTGATAAAATTGAACCTTTTTCTGATATAACTCCTTTGGCATTAACCAAAAGAAAAACCCAACCAGGATCAGTCATTTTAGTGATTAAAATTTTATCTTTGACGTTATATTTTTTAGTGACGTCATCTATTACTAAGGCTTCTCCTTCTGTGATTCCATTGGATGTCGGGGTACCTTCTAATACGTTTTTGATGGTGTTTTTGACTTTGCAATTTACCGTTTTATGTTGCTTATCAAACTCTTTATTTGTAAATACTAATCTTGAATAACCTGGTAACTCAAAATACATACTATAATCATTTTGGCGGTTCTTTATTAATTTTTTGAAGTCACTCTTACTATCATTAAATATTTCATCAATTATTAAATAAAAAATATCTTCTTTCCTTCTTATTCGTCTTTCTTTGACAAAATTCTTTCCCATTTGTAAAAATAATAATCTTACCATTCCATATATACGACTTCTGTTTAATCTTGAAATTTCTCTATTCTTAATTCCTTTCATAGCTTTTTTAGCTATAACTTTTGTAATGAAATCTTCATTTATTTCGATATTTTTCTTTTTATTTAAACTACTATATATATTTTCTAATTTGTCTTTATCTTTTCTGTATTCAGCTATATTTTTTTCTAATAGCTTATGATTTGTTCTAAATGTTTCACTTTCAAGTTTTAATTCTTCTAAACACCTATCACCGTATAAAGATATATAATTATCAAACATAATCTTGTATTCTTTTTTTGACAATTTATCTTTATGATATGCTAAATCTACTAAACTTTTTATCGGTTTTAAACTTTCTATATCGGAAATACCTCTTATGTAGTCATTTATTTTATCATTAGATAATTTCTTTTTAGATAATCTTTTTTTTAAAATGCCGGTAAAAATAAATGCATATAGATCATTTACTAATGTTATATCCCATATATTTAAAATATCATTTTTTACTTTTAAGTATAATTCTATAACTTCTTTGTTTGTCATTTTTTCATTAAAATTAGAATAAAAGTGATTATTAATTTCTGTAAATTTGTTATTTAAAAATTCCATATTTTTAGTAACATTTTTCAATTCTTTAAATGTATTTAGATAAATTTTTATTTTTGTGTTTAATGATATCTTGATTTTTGTTTCATCATATGTTTTATTCTTCACCCCAAGCATGTATTGCCATATTGGAATTATTTTTTTGCTGAAGGGCAGAAATTTTATTAATGTATACCAGCTACTAATTTTATAATAAAGTCGGCCACTTGAGCTTGCAACCATATTGTTAAAACTATCGTTATTTTCTTCTATGAGTTTTTTATTTTTTGCCAAACGATAAGCTTCTTTTTTGAAAATATTACTATAAACAAATTTAACGAATGAAATTGTAAGTGGGAGGCTTACTCCTGGATAACTTTCGACAATGTTACTATTATCTAGTATTACTATGTTTTCGTCATTGATAGTTGTGATTGGTCTTACTTGTAAAATATATATTTCATTTTTTTTAATAGCAAATTCAATATCTAAGAACATTCCAAATAGTTTTTGAATTTCTCCACTTAAATTTATTAATTCTTCAATGGCCTCTTTTTTTAAAAAATCTTTTTTCCCTTCATAATAATAAATTTTATCTGTTATATTGTAGTAATATGTTGTGGTTTTAACCTTATCTTCAACTATTTTATTTCCTAAGCCCTTACCAACCACAATAACTGTCTCATTTAATAACCCTTGGGGATTGCTGGTAAATAATATGCCGGAGTATTCACTATCGACCATTTCCTGAATAATAACATCCATTTTTTGACCATTACCTTTAATCTTTTGATTGCTTAAATAATCCTTAATATTTTTATTATTGATAGAATTAAAACACTCTTTTACCTTTTTTGCAATTTGATTTGGTCTTACATTCAAATATGTATTAAATTGCCCGGCAAAGCTATTTGAAAGACCATCTTCTAAATATGATGAGCTTCTAATTGCATATTTCCCACTATATTTTTTGGAATCTATTTTTTTGTTTCTATCTTGCCAAGGTATAACTTCAAATTTTGGCACATTAAAGCCATTATCTCTTAATATTTCTAAATTTTTGCTCTTCATCAAATCTTACCAATTAAAAGATATATAACAACTGTCAAAAGCATTGTGCTTTCTTGCAAATATGTATATCTTTCTACCTTTTCTACAATTTCGTATTTAGTGGGATCCATAATATATGAAATGAATTTATATGTCATCCATAATACTAGTATAAGCAAAACAGCTATTGATAATTTACTTAAATTCCAAACTAAAATAAAGTTAGTAATAATGTCCATAATAGTTAAAATGAGCACAAACTTCGTCGCTTTTTTATATCCAAATAATTTAGAATATGTTGTGTAATCATTTTCTTTTTTAGGATTTTTAATTTTACGTGAAACCTCCCAGATAAGTGCTGGAAAATATAAAGTAAATAAAGTCATTATTGTCGTTAGATTAATAAAATCTAATTTATATTTGATAACAGTAAAACTTATAATATATAAATTTACAAACATTTGAACCGGATTATGAGTTACTAGGGCAAGAGGCAAACTCGGCTGTATTTTACTGCGCTGAAAAAACCATTTACTCATTAAGTATCCATAAATATATAAAATTATACAAAATATGAAATTTGGCATGAAAATGTAATTTAAAGCGATAGCAATTAACTCAACTGCCGCACATGAAACTACAACATCTTTAATTTTTGTTCTTCCACTAGGAAGAGGTCTATCAGGAAACAATCTTTTATCGGTTTCGTAATCTTTTAAATCATCAGCAACTCTCAGCCATAATAAAAAAGCAAAAACCGTATACCCTCCTATTATTTCTTGAATCCCTATTTGGAAAACTTTTATTCCTTGGTTAAGTAAAATTATGAAATAAATTTCACCGAAAACGATGATACCTAAAATAATTCTTGATACTATTGGATATCGTTCTTTATAGTATGTGTGTAGTCGTTTTAGCATGTTTTTTCACCAACCTTTTCACCTGTTGTAACTATTGTTTCAATGTTTTTTTTGCTATTTTCTAAAATGTCATCATCGACCTTAATGTTATTGGCAATAATAACTATTGTACTACCGCCTGGAAGAAAATAGCCTTTTTCCTGTCCTCTTTTAAATTTATCTAAATCGTAATTTATAATTTTTCCTACAAGTAAGGCTCCAACTTCCATGTAAATAATTTTGCCAAAATTAACGGTTTCTAGTATGCTATATTCTCTTTCATTTTCTTTATATATTTTATATTTATCGGAGGAAGAGCTTACGGTGTGTAATTTGCCCTTGTATTTTTTTCTTTTAATTCTTTTTCCGTCATCGATGTAATGAAATCGGTGATAATTATCAAGCGTCAAACGATATATAAAAATATAACCGTTTTTATAATCTATTTTTTCATCAATTAGTTCATCTAATTTATATACTTGATTTTTTATTCTAACTGTTTGTTTTTTAGCAATTTTATATACCAACAATTTGGCATCACAAGGACTAATAAATCCTTTGTCACAGTTTATTTTTTCCTTTTTTCGTATGAAGAAATCATTAAAACAAGAATACTTTTCTTTTTTGTATAGACTCATATCAATATTGTTTTCTTTAATGAATTTTGAAATTTTTTTCTTACTATATTTTGTACTATTATACCATCCATAGATTTTAGATATAGGTTTACTAATTAATACTTTTGTAAGGACTCTGCTTTTATATATATAGGCTAATTTGTTTCCACCAAAATGCTTTACTTCTTCAATGCTTTTTGTTTTTCTGTTATATACTTTTGTCATACTACAAGATATATTATTGTAACTATAACAGCACTCATTAAAAGTAAAATCGAAGAAAATAGTTTTGGTTTTGGAAATCTTATTTTTAAAATGAAAAGTATACTTATTATTAGAAAAATAAAGTTATAAATTATAGTAAATATATTTTCTTTAATTATATATGATAATAAGAATGCAATAGGAAAGATTAAAGCAGCATATGTAACTGGTAATCCTTCATAATATTTTACTGGTTTGTTGTCATTAGGAACTATAATATTGAAATAAGCAAGTCTAGCCACAGCAAAAATTGAATATACTATGTAAACTGGTAAATAGTATAATTTATTGTTTATTCTTCCTAATATTATAAGAGGAAGTGCAATAAAACTAATAACATCCACTAATGAATCTAGCTCAATTCCAAAAGCTTTTTCTTCTTTTGTTCTTTTGCATCTACGGGCAATTGTTCCATCAAATAAATCACAAATTCCGGCAAACATTAAACATATGAATGAATACTTTATATTAATGTTAGCTATTACTAGCATAATTCCTAGCATACTAATTGATAATCCTATATAAGTTAAGATTACAGATTTATTCCATTTTCCTATCATTTTATTTTTCCTTTCTTATTTCACCAGTAGTTCCATTTATAGTGATGGTTTCCCCATCTTTTATTTGTTCCATTATATTTGCTGCGCTTACTATAGCAGGAATCCCATATTCTCGAGAGACAATTGCGGCATGACATAAAACCCCACCATATTCAGTGACAATTCCTTTTAATATTGCAAATTTTGGAGTCCAACCAGTATCAGTAAATTTAGTCACTAAAATATCCCCTTCTTGTAATCTACCTATTTCATCAAATGAATTTATTACTCTTGCTGTACCGGTAACGGTGCCATTATTGGCGCCTAATCCTTTCATGTTTGCGTTTTTCTTTATTGCTTCACCAGAAAAAACAGAACCAATTTCATTTTCACTTGTATAATTTCGATATGCATTATAATACTTTTTATTTTTGTCTATGATGATTAATAGATCATCATCATCTATTTTATCATCTAGGTAATCCCATAAATTAGTGACTTTTAAGAACCAGATATCTGACTCTTTTTCTAAAACCTTTTCTTCTACAAGTTCTTTTGCTAGTTCTAAAGTATAAATGCGGATTAAATAATAGAATCTAGTTGAGATGTCTCTAAACTCTTCTCTCCACCATAACATGTTTCTAATTTTTACAATTTTATTTTCTAAATCGTTGAAATTACCTTGGCCAATTTTTCTTTTTATTTCTTTTAATTTTTTATAGTATGCTTTCTTACCTTTTTCTTGGTCTTCTTTTGGCGAATATGTATTATCTAATAGTGTTAATTCTTTTATATTAGTGATTATCGGTTTTATATCTTCATAGTAACATGGGTATGTTACATCCAGTTCTTTATCTGAGTGATATCCATAACTGTTAATTATTTTTATTACTTCTTTAAAAATATCGTCGTTAGGATTAATATCATTAATTATTTTATTTACTTCTGTTTTTTTCCAATAGTCATAGTCTTTTTTACTATTTCTTATTTTTCTAGATACTTCCCACATGTCATAGAAAGGCAGCAAGTGAGAAATGTCATCTATATTACTTATTAGTGATAAATAATCGGCTTCATCAATATATTTTAACAAACTATCTTTATTTAGCGATTGATGAATTGTATTTATAAATATTTGCCAAAAATATGTCGATTCACTTTGCAGATAGTCATCGTGTGTTAATTTTTTCCATTTTTGTTTTATATCTAAAATACTATTAGTATCATACATTCCTTTATAGTAATAATATTTTTCTAACAATTCATCTTTATACTTTTGGGCATTTTTTTCTCTTTGTTTGACAATTTTGTTTTGAGCAATAGCCATTCTTATTATGCCTATAATGCTGGTTAAACTTATTCCTGTAGTTTCACCGTCGCCTTCATAGGTAGGGGTTACTCCATATTCATTATCAAAGTCTCTTTCTTTGTACCCAACTACTTTACTCATGGCTTTTTTTACGGCCGATAAATTCCAGTAACATCTACCATAAAACATGTCGCCAAGTTTGCTAGGAATTTCTAAAGGCCTTAAAATTTTTGAATCTAAGATGAACTTTCTCAATGTATATTCCCAAATATACTCATATAAACTCCACATATATGGAGTACATATAGATGCTGAAACACCGCCATCTTTAAAGTCGGCAGTTGACCAAAGATATCTATACCCTTGATATTCTATTTTTGTAATTTTACGGGCTTGAAGGATATATAACTCGTTATTTGCAATGGCAAATTCAATATCGCAAGGATAGCCAAAATACTGCATAATCTTATAAAACTCTTTGGCTATCTTTTTTAAAATTTTTTCATTGATATAATGATTGTTTTCATTTATCTCGCATTTATCATCATACCAGTTATAATAATATTGTTCTGGTTTATTTTGACCGCTAACAATATTTTCACCTAAGCCTTCACCAATTTCAATTAACATCGTCTTGTCTTTTCCAGAAACCGGATCTACAGTAAAACATATGCCACTATATTCACTTGGTACCATTTCTTGCACGATGACACTCATTTTTAAGTAATCAGTTGAAATATTATTGTTTATGAAGTAACTTAAAATCACTTCAGAAAACATCGATTTATAACAGTCTATTACTTTTCTTAAAACACTTCTTTTTCTAACATTAAGAAAAGTTTCATATTGTCCAGCAAATGAATAATTATCCAAATCTTCTTTTGCCCCACTACTTCTTACAGCATATAATTTACTTTCATCTAATAATTTTTCTACTTCTTTTTTTATTGCACTAGAAAACTCAAAAGAATCAAATAAGGAAGTTATTTCTTTACTAATTTCGGAAATGTTTTCTTTGTTTAATTTGTTTATTAGTTTAGTTATTTCTTTATCTATTTTGTTGTTTAATATTTCATCACTATATGTATCACTATCTAGAACAAAGCCGTTTGGAACGTTGAAACCATTATTCTTCATTTCAATTAAAAATTTTGCTTTGTTGCCAACCTTACTTATATTCTTTTTATTGTTAAATTCTACTACCATTTTAATTCCCCCTAAAACATATTTTTTCTAAGATGCATGAAATATAGCATCATGTTAATTAGTAAGTGGGTCACAGTCCCGATTACTATATATAGCATGTATACCCATATTCCAATAGGATAAAACATCCATACTACTAGAGCTACTCCGAATACTGAATCTGCTTGATCTAAAATTATAAAAAATATTTTTTTTCTTCCCATAGCTTTTTTTCCGGGCTTTATATCTAGCCTTCGCTTTAAAAAACTATTAGGAAGTTCAAATAAAGCATAAAAGAGTCCTAACAAAAATCCAATAAGCATGTTATAACTAAATGTATTAACATGATTTATATAGAAAAAATTTAAGTGTTCTAGTTTGGTTATTTTCCAAACATAACCAAATATAATAGCAAATATAATGTTAAATACTATATATCCAATAAATCCTTTCCAAGTTTTATGATCACCAAACAATCTCTTGTTATCGGCAAATTTTTTGTTAAAATCCATTGGCGTTTTTAGTGATTTTAGTAAATTGGTTTTACAAAAAATCGAATTAACAATTCCGGCAATTACTGGAACTAATAAAGTAATGTACATCTTAACTACTAACATTGTATTCCTCCATAATTTCTATTAAAATTATAACATAAAATTATTGTTTTTTATACCATATTTAAAAGCTAAACAGTTTAAAATACTTATTATAATGTGAAAATAAAAATTTGCCTTTTGGCAAATTTTTTTATCTTTTTTATTTTAAAACAATGCACTAATATTTATTCCTGACATTTCGATATATTTAGTATAATACCCATTTCTATTAAGGTAATTAGTAAACTAGAACCACCGTAACTTAAAAATGGAAGCGTTACTCCTGTAACTGGAATGAGTCCAATTACGACGCTTAAATTTAATAAAGTTTGAAAGGATAACATAAATATTATTCCAAAAGCTAAATATTTCCCGAATAAGTCATTACAATTTAAGGCTATTTTTACTGACTCATATATTATTATGCAAAAAAGAGCTGATACTACTAAAACACCTAAAAATCCAAGCTCCTCACTTATTATTGAAAATATAAAATCCGTTTGAGGCTCTGGCAGATAAAAATGTTTTTGTCTAGAGCCACCTAATCCGAAACCAAATAAGCCCCCTGGCCCAATAGCATATAATGATTGTATTATCTGAAATCCACTTCCTAAGGGATCTTTCCACGGATTTAAAAACGAAGTAATTCTCTTTAATCTATAGGGAGCTATTATTATAAGACCTATAATGCCAATAATTCCCAAAACACCAATTTTTAGGAAAAATTTTAAACTTACACCACCGACAAATAGCAATCCAACAATCCCCATTACTAAAACTATTCCAGTTCCAAAATCGGGTTGCAACATTATTAAAAAAAACACGGTAAATGTTAAAAATAATATTGGTATTACACCTTTCTTTATATTATTTATTTCTTTTTGATTATTATATAAATATTTACTAGTAAATATAATCATTGACAGTTTCATAAATTCGGCTGGTTGAATTCCAAAGGAACCTATGCCAAACCAACTTTTACTACCATTTCTTTCACTACCAACTATTAGAACTAAAACCATTAAAACAAAACAAGTAGTAAATATTTTATTAGAGTATTTATAGTATTTTTTGTAATTTATTTTACTCACTATATACATTAATCCTGTTCCTATTACTAGAAATAAGCTTTGATTTTTTAAATATTTGAATGGATCTTTAAATTTATATTCTGCCCACACATATGAAGATGAATAAATCATTAATAATCCAAATAGTGATAATACTACGGAGCAAATGAAAAGAATTTTATTCATTTTTTTCATAATATCACACCCCATATAATGGAAATCATACTGGCAATTAGGCCTATAATCCAAAATAATTTTACTATATCTTGTTCTGACCATCCCATTTTTTCAAATGTATGGTGAATCGGAGTCATGGGAAATACTCTTTTTTTAGTGTATTTATAAACAACTAATTGAATAATGCAGCTTAAAGTTTCAATTATAAAAATTATTCCTATTAAGATTAATAATAATTCATGCCTTGTTATAATTGCATAGGCTCCTAAAGTGGCACCTAAAGATAACGAACCAGTATCACCCATGAATATTTTGGCTTTGTTTGCATTAAATACCATAAAGCCTAATAGTGAACCAACTAATATAAAAGCAAATACAGCAATATCTTCATATCCTAAAAGCCAATCGGCGTTCCATGATAAAATTCCAAATGTTATAAAGCATATCAAAGATAGTCCTCCAGCTAAACCATCTAAACCATCTGTCAAATTAACTGCATTAGCAGAAGCAGTTAATATAAAGAGGATAAATATTCCATATAACCAACCTATATTCTTTTTTATTTTAAGGGTATGAATCCATATTAATGGTTCGTTACCGGTTTTCATAAATAAATAGAAAAAAACTATTGCAATTATTATTTGCATAATAAGTTTTTGATTTTTGGTTAATCCTTTATTACTTTGTTTTTTAATTATTAAAAAATCATCAATAAAGCCAATGATGGCATAGCTAACAAATGTAAACATAATTATGATTAGACTATATGATAATGATATTTTAGAAAGTAGTACTAAAAATACGGTTATTAAAATTGTGGGAATTATAAAAATAAATCCACCCATCGTAGGAGTTCCTTCTTTTGATCTATGCTTCTCTTCTAAAAATCTATTTAAGACTTGAGTAATCTGTCTTTTTTTAAATAATGGAATTATTATTAAACCTAATAAACTCGCAAATATGAAACCGATCATCATAGAAATTACTGACTTTATTAAAATAATCATATTTGCCCCCTAACTTGTAAAGATCCTTACTATTTTACCTTCATCCAGTTTTGTATTAGGCTCTGGAGATTGATGGGTTACTATCTCTCCATTTCCACTTACGATGATTTTCAATCCTTTTAAATTTTTTTTGGCTTCTTCAATATTCATCCCTATAACATTTGGTACTGTTATTATTTTAGGATCTGGCCATTTATATTTTTTTTCTTTTCCTCCAATTGTCTTTGGTATATTTAAAGCTTTTATCGCATCTTTTAGTACCGCTTTAGATATTGGGCCTACAGTTGTTCCTCCATACTGAATTGTTCCTTTAGGATTATCAATTGCTATGTAAGCAATAACTTGAGGATTATCAGCTGGCAAAAAACCAATAAATGATAGTATGTAATTATTTGTTAAATATCTTCCATTTTCTACTTTTTGAGCTGTACCGGTTTTTCCCCCAACTCTATATCCATCAATGTAAGCCGTTCTACCACTACCATTAGCGACAACATTTTCTAAAGCTTCCCTTACCTTTTCACTAGTATTTTCATTTATAACTTTTCTAACTAACACTGGTTTATTTTCTTTAATAACTGTATTCGTTTCTGGTTCGTTGACACTTTTTACAATATATGGTCTATAAAGATTACCCCCATTTATTGCTGCACTTACTGCTGTTACTTGCTGAATCGGAGTTACTGATACTCCTTGGCCAAAAGCTGTTGTGGCAAGCTCCACGGGTCCAACTTTATTTCTATCAAAGATTATACCTGTCGCTTCCCCATTTAAATCTATGCCTGTTTTTTTGCCAAAACCAAATTTATCAATGTAGTCAAATAAAATATTTTTTCCTAATTTTTGTCCTAAAACGACGAACCCTGGGTTACAGGAGTTTTCAACCACTTGCATAAATGTTTCTTGTCCGTGGCCACCATGCTTCCAGCAATGAATTGTCGCATTTTCTACTTTTATGCTTCCTTTGTCATAGAATTTATCTTTTTCTAAATTTACTGTACCTTCTTCTAAAGATGCGGCTAGTGTTATTATTTTGAAAGTTGAGCCTGGTTCATAGGTGGCCCATATTGGTAAATTACGGTTTATTTCTTCTATTGAATAGTTTTTATAGTTTTCGTTTGAAAAATTAGGTCTTGAGGATATGGCTAATATTTCACCATTATTAGGATTCATTACTAAGCCAATTGCTCTATCTGGATTATATTTAGTAACCGCGTTACTTAACTCTCTTTCTAATGATATTTGGATTTCATTATTTACTGTTAAAGTTACATTCATTCCTTTTTGTGGTTGTTCATATATTTCATTTAATTTTAATTTATTTCCTTTTCCATCACTAAAATACTTTATGGCCCCATCTTCTCCGGTTAAGTATTTGTCATATGTTAATTCTATTCCGGAAAGTCCTTGATTATCAATTCCGACAAAACCTATAGTATGGGCCATGGATGAATCATATGGGTACTTTCTTTTTGATTCTTTTACTAAATAAACACCATCTAATTTTAATTTTTTTATTTTATCGGCAACTTCATAGGATAATCTTCTACCCTCTGGATGAACTCTTTCAATTGAAGTTCTTTTACTAATATGTTTATACATGTTAATATATTCTACATTTAAAATTTCACTTAATGTTTTCGCGACTTGCTTTTTGTTTTTTATTTGATTCGGTATTACTACTAATGATGTGGTTGTTATATTATCGGCAAGGACGACACCGTTTCTATCATATATTATTCCTCTATCGGCTTTGATTGGGAGATTTCTGCTCCATAAATTGCTCGCATATTTATTTAATTTTTTATAGTCGATTACTTCTATATAAAATACTCTTAATATAATTACTATAAAAATGAAAAAGCAGATTAATAATACTATTTTCATTCTAGTATGAATACTTTTAAAAAACATATTATTCACCAATTAAATATATGTACGAGCTTATAAATTTTTGACAAATAAAAAAGTCCTTTATAATAAGGACTTTATTGTTTTTGAACTTCTTTAAATAGATAATTATCATTTTCTTTTTCAAAATGTATTTTATATACTGGAAGTTTATCAGAATAATTTAATAAAACTTCTTCAAAATCATATATTCCTTCTTTGGCTTTATAAATTTCATTTTCTTTTTTGAAGTCGCTATAAATATGATATATTGAATTATTGCCTGTTTCACTTTCATTAAAATCATAGTGGCCAAAGGCAACTTTAACATAAATATCTAAATTTTTATCTTTTTTTATAGCTTTAGCGATTTTAGTTTCTAAAAAGTCATAACTATCACCTGCATATCCACAAGCTGGAGCTGTTCCAACATAATTATCGTTTTTATTAAATTTATACCCGCCAGAACAACTTATTGATTTTATATCAGTATCTACATAATTTATGTTACCAAAAATATTATTTATTACTTTTTTTACATTTTCAGCCGATATTGTTACTTCTCCGGCTGGATTGTTGCTTGTTGTTTTTATACATTTCTCATCCCATGATGCTGTACACTTTAAATGTTCATGGTAGACTCCGATGGCTACTATTAAATCATCATCCATATCCGATACTTTTAATGAATCATTTTTATATAAATAACCATAATAAACATCACTGTGGTTATTTTTTGCTAGTAAATTTATGTTATTTAATAATTGCATAACTTCTTGCGAGGTTACATCTAAGTTTTCTTCTTTAACTTCTTCTTGTTTTGGCTCTTCTTTCTTTTGCTTTTTATTCATGGTTTTATCCATTATAATAAACCCACTTAAACCGATTATAATTACTAATAATCCTACTATTAAAATATTTTTTTTCATACTCTTCTCCTTTATATTAATTTTATTATAATCATTTTAATTATTCAATAATATTTATTTTTTTATTTATAATTTTACGTAAAGGAAAAGAAGCTATGCAGCTTCTTTAACTGGTATATTTTCATCATATAGTTTTACAACTTTACTATATTTATCATATAGTCTTTTGTAATCAGAATTATAATTTGTGTTCATCATACTAAATGGTATTACTTTAAAGTTATACCACCTACCACTACCTTTAGTATAGTAGTTGTATAAAAGTTCATTGTTTAAATTTTCTAACTTAATAGTGCTTTTTCCGGATTTTGTTTCTTTTATAATATCTACTGATGTCATAAGTTCAACCATTGTATTATAGTCATTATTTGTTGATTGGGCAGATATAAAATTGCCTAGTGAATATATAACTAGAGTGTCATTTATGTACGTTACAGGTTCAATAATATGCGGATGCGTTCCAATGATTATATCCGCTCCTAAACTAGATAAATATTCGGCTTCTCTTTTTTGCTCAGCTGTTGGCTCAGTTTGATATTCAATTCCCCAGTGCATGGAAATCAATAATACATCTACTTTGTCTCTCACTTTTTCAATATCTTTTTTAGCTTGTTCATCGCTATATAGGTTTACTAAATATTCTTTACCTTTTGGAACCGGAATACCATTAGTACCATATGTATATGAGAGCATAGTATATTTTATCCCATTTTTTTCAAAAATTTTTATTTCATTTTGATCATCGAATGAACAATAACTTCCAGCAAACAAGATATCTTTCTTTTTAGGATTCCAATATTCACAAGATTTTAATATAGCTTTTTCGCCTCTATCTATTGTGTGATTTGTAGCTAAGTTAACAATGTTAAAACCGGCATCTAACATATTATCACCAAATTCCCATGGTGAGTTAAATGTTGGATAATCTGATAAACCTAATTCAGTTCCACCTAATATCGTTTCTTGATTATAGAAGGCCAAATCATAGTTTTTGATTATTGGTTTTATAAATTCTAATTGATGTGAAAAATCATATTTTCCATCTTTATAAGCATCTCTATAAACTGATCCGTGAATTAAAGCGTCACCGACCATTACTAAACTAAGTTTTTTTGTTTCAATTTTTTCTTCTTCCTTGGTTTTTGGTATTATACTTTTTGGTTTTTTTAATTCTTTTTTATTAGAAAAAGTTACTGCTATTAAAGCAATTAAAATTATAATTAAAAATAATCCAAAAACTCTTTTTTTTCTAAGTTTTCTACTTTTCTTTTTAGTCACATGTGCCTCCTAATGAGTTTACATATTCTCTAAGGACTTGAACTCCTTCTTCGTTGTTTTCTGAATTTGTGAAATAAGTACCATTTATTTCATCAATTTCATATTTTTTCTTCATTTTACCGTCTAATTTGTAGTTTGTAATGATGCCATTTTTTAAAGTGAATATGGCTTTTTTATTATTTACTGTACAAATAACTTCTTCACCTTTTGTGCATCCTGTTAAAACAAATACGATAAATAAAACTATAATATACTTTTTCATTTCTACCTCCGTTATTTATATTTTATCATGAATTTAGGTATTTTAAAAGAAGCTTTTTAAGCTTCTAATTTTATGATTATTTTATTTTCACCAACATCCATACCTGGGGCGATGCTTTGACTTGTAACGTGTCCATATCCTTCTAATTCATATTTATACCCTAGTTTTTTCATTAAGTATATGGCATCTGATCTAGAATATCCGGTTAAGTCTGGCATTTTACCTTGATCTTTATTGGTGATTAAAAACACCTTATCATATGAAAGAACTTTTTCTCCTTTGCTTGGATACTGATCAATTATTTTATCTCCACTACCAATTATCACTGTTTTGATATTATTTTGTTCCATTATTCTCTTAACGTCTTCGGTTTTTTTATTAATGTATGAATCTAGTACTAATGAAGTTACATTACTATTAGTTTGATTTCCGCCTTCAAAAATATTTCTATATTTAGCAATATTTTTCATTAAACTAACCACTGATGGACTTAGCGTACTAGATGTTGGAGTATCTGGTTTTTTAATCGCTGCATATATTATCACTTCTGGATTATCTTTAGGATACATGCCGGCAAATGAATATATGTAATCATTTTCCCCTTTTAAGTATCCACCCTTTTTTTCATCATAAATTTGTGAAGTCCCAGTTTTGCCGATAACATTAAATCCTTCAATATAGTATTTTTTTCCGGTTGCTTCAGGATCGGCACTATTAACAACATTGTACATTAGGTCTTTTATTTTATTTATTGTGTTTTCACTAGCAAGTGGTTCTGTTGTTTCTATTTCTCTTTTGTATATTACTTTACCAGTATTGGAATCAACTATTTTAGAAACAACATGAGGGGTAACTTCTTTTCCATTATTTGAAAGCATTGAAAGAGCTTTTAGGTGCTGTATGGCGGTAGTGTTAATACCTTGACCAAAGCTAGCGTTAGCTACTTCTACTGGGTACTTGAAGCCTAAAGCCCCAGTTGCTTCTTTTGACAAATCTATTCCTGTTGATTTGCCAAATCCATATTTTTTAAAGCAAGCTTTTAACTCATCTCTATTTATAAATTTATTAATCATTGTCGTAACGCCAACATTACTTGAATATTCAAATCCTTTATCATAATTTATGGTTCCCCATCCGGTATTGTTCCAGTCTTTAATAACAGCGTCGGCTACTTCTATTTTTCCTGATCTAAATACACCGTTTCCATTATATGTTCCTTTTTCAATCGCACACATATAAGTATATATTTTCATAGTTGATCCTGGTTCAAAGGCATTTGAAACTAAAGGATTTTGATAACTTACTAGATCTCTTATATTGGGATTAAATGATGGTGTTCCTGATGATGCTAGAATATCGCCTGTTTTGGCGTCCATCACCGATATCATGGTCCATTCTGGATTATATTTTTGCTGAACAGCTTGAACTTCTGTTTCCACAAATCTTTGAATATTTGAATCAATTGTTAAATATATATCATCACCATTTAACGCTTCTATTCTAGTTTCTGCAGTATCAGGTATTTTATATCCAAAACGATCTTGTTGATATTTTAAATATCCATCTGTTCCTTTTAATTCATTATCAAATTTAGCCTCTATACCGAGCTCACCATCAATTGTTGTTTCAATTTTTCCTTCTTCATTTTTTGTTTCATTGGTTTTGGCATATCCTAAAATATAAGATGCAAAATCACCGTTTGGATAATATCTTTTATAGGTTTCCTCAAAATCTATTCCTGGTAAATTTAATTTTTCTATTTCGCTCTTTTTCATTTCTGTAATGTTTTTACCAATTGTTCCAAATTCTATTTGATATTTATTGGCACTTTTTCCTTTTTCAAGGCGAGCTTTTATTTCATTTTCATCGCCTTCTAAGATTTCAGCTAAGGCTTTAGCCGTCATATCTATATCTTTTACATGGTGAATTTTTGTTTTAGTACTTCTTTTTGGATCTAAGTAAGCAATTAAGGTATATGATGTGACGTTGTGAGCTAAAACATTTCCCTCAGAGTCATAAATTGTTCCTCTTTTGGCCTTTAGTATTCTTGATACGGTATTTCGATTTGCAGCAAAGGCTTTCATATTTCTGCCATTTATGTTAGGTGATATTGCTAGATAACAATATTTTGCAAAAAGAATAATTATAATAAACAAAAAAACAAGAAAGGTATTTCTTGGGTATTTCCAATTATTTACTTGATTTTTTTGTTTACTCACATAATCACCTTCCACTATCAACGACGATTATATTATCATTGTTATATGCTAGCCCCATTTCCTCGACAACTTTCTTAACATTTTCGAATGATGTGAGTTCATTTACTTTCATTGTTAAACTTTCATTTGTTTTTTCTTGCGCGGTTATTTTATACTTCTTTTCTTCAATGCTCATTTTCATTTCACCAATAGAAGCTCCGCAAAATATTTTAAGGCCTAGCATTATGGCAAACGAAAAGATAGCAGCCGTATATAATAATGCTTCACCTTTGGTTATTTTTGTTTTTTTGCTCTTTTGTTTTGCCATAAAAACCATCCTTTCTATAATTTTTCTATTACTCGAAGTCTAGCACTTCTAGATCTTGGATTATTTTCTATTTCTTTTTCCGTTGGTGCGATATTGGCCAAAACTTTATATTTTGGTTTATATTCTTCAGGAATTACAGGTAAGCCCCTTAACTCTTTTGGCAAGCTGCTTACTTCATTAAATAACTTTTTACATATTTTGTCTTCAAGAGAATGAAAAGTAATAACACTTATTCTTCCACCTTTTTTTAGCATTGTTAAAGCATCTTTTAAAGCGGACGAAAAAACGTTTAATTCATCATTAACTTCAATTCTAATAGCTTGAAATATTTTCCTAGCAGGGTGGGATTTCCTGCGGTATTTTTCTGGAACATTTTCTTTTATTATTTCAGCTAATTCAGTTGTTGTTTCTATAGGTTTTTCTTCTCTTTTTTTTATAATTGCTTTAGCAATTGAGCTTGAATATTTTTCTTCACCATATTCTTTAAAGATATGAATTAATTTTTCAAGTGGATATTCATTTACTACTTTATAGGCAGTTAGCTCTTGATTTTGATTCATTCGCATATCTAGTTTAGCTTCTTTATGATAACTAAAGCCACGATAGTCTTCATCTAATTGTGGTGATGAAACTCCTAAATCGAAAATTATTCCATCAACTTTTTCTTTAACTTCTTCTTTTATATAGACAAAATTCTTATTGATTATTTTATAATTATTACTTATTTTATTTAGTTTTTTCTCGGCTTCTTTTATAGCTTCACTATCCTGATCAAAAGCGTACAAAAAACCTTGAGGTATTTTTTTTAAAATTGCACTACTATGTCCAGCATATCCTAAAGTACAATCGATAACTGTGCTTTTGTCATTTAAATTTAAATAATTTATACTTTCTTCAAGCATGACACTTGTATGCATTTAAAATCCCCCTATAAAGTGTTTTGTGAAAATAAGTTGTCAGCAAGTTCAGAAAAACTATTTTCATTTTCTTTAGTGAATTTATTCCACCTATCTAGGTTCCAAATTTCAAGCCTTTCTCCTACACCAATTACAACACAATCTTTATTTAAATCAGCATAACTAATAAGTGGCGTGGAAATATTTATTCTTCCTTGTTTATCAAGTTCTCCTGTCATAGCACCAGATAAGAAAAATCTCATAAAGTTTCTTGCATCTTTAACATTTGGAAGTTCACTATATTTACTGACTATTTTATCCCAAGTGGTTTTTGGATATATAAATAGGCATCCATCTAAACCTCTTGTTACAATGAAATTTTCTCCAAGGTCATATCTTATTTTAGCTGGAATGATTAAACGTCCTTTTTCGTCTATCTTTTGATGATACTCGCCCATGAACATATAATCACCCACTTTCCCCCACAGATTTTCACTGTATACCACTATTCTACTATCTCACTTTTATTTTGTAAATAGTTTTTTATGTTTTTTTCTGTCACTTTACACTTGTGAAAAAGTCTCACAATTATGAGGCTTTAAAAATTTTTAATGTGTAAACCTTTTAATATTCCTTATGAACAATATATTATTTTTTTCATACAAAAAGTAGTATGCTCTGCACATGAAGTTGTAAGATAAAAGTGAACACAAAAAAGATGTTTCACTTTTTTTCTTGT